>NZ_CP147250.1:1750000-2040000 GCF_017316305.2 Enterococcus sp. DIV1094 | reverse complement strand
CCCAACATCTCACGACACGAGCTGACGACAACCATGCACCACCTGTCACTTTGCCCCCGAAGGGGAAGCTCTATCTCTAGAGTGGTCAAAGGATGTCAAGACCTGGTAAGGTTCTTCGCGTTGCTTCGAATTAAACCACATGCTCCACCGCTTGTGCGGGCCCCCGTCAATTCCTTTGAGTTTCAACCTTGCGGTCGTACTCCCCAGGCGGAGTGCTTAATGCGTTAGCTGCAGCACTGAAGGGCGGAAACCCTCCAACACTTAGCACTCATCGTTTACGGCGTGGACTACCAGGGTATCTAATCCTGTTTGCTCCCCACGCTTTCGAGCCTCAGCGTCAGTTACAGACCAGAGAGCCGCCTTCGCCACTGGTGTTCCTCCATATATCTACGCATTTCACCGCTACACATGGAATTCCACTCTCCTCTTCTGCACTCAAGTCTCCCAGTTTCCAATGACCCTCCCCGGTTGAGCCGGGGGCTTTCACATCAGACTTAAGAAACCGCCTGCGCTCGCTTTACGCCCAATAAATCCGGACAACGCTTGCCACCTACGTATTACCGCGGCTGCTGGCACGTAGTTAGCCGTGGCTTTCTGGTTAGATACCGTCAAGGGGTGAACAGTTACTCTCACCCTTGTTCTTCTCTAACAACAGAGTTTTACGATCCGAAAACCTTCTTCACTCACGCGGCGTTGCTCGGTCAGACTTTCGTCCATTGCCGAAGATTCCCTACTGCTGCCTCCCGTAGGAGTTTGGGCCGTGTCTCAGTCCCAATGTGGCCGATCACCCTCTCAGGTCGGCTATGCATCGTGGCCTTGGTGAGCCGTTACCTCACCAACTAGCTAATGCACCGCGGGTCCATCCATCAGCGGCACCGTAAAGCGCCTTTCAAACCGAAACCATGCGGTTTCGATTGTTATACGGTATTAGCACCTGTTTCCAAGTGTTATCCCCTTCTGATGGGCAGGTTACCCACGTGTTACTCACCCGTTCGCCACTCCTCTTTTCCCGATGGAGTAAGCTCCGGTGGAAAAAGAAGCGTTCGACTTGCATGTATTAGGCACGCCGCCAGCGTTCGTCCTGAGCCAGGATCAAACTCTCATAATATGCTAGTTCCTCACAGCAATAGCTGATGTGGAACTGTAGTTCGAAATTTACTTTCGAACATCATAATAGTTCATTTGTTAAGCTCAATTTGTTTGCTAGCATATTGCTTGCTTGTTAAAAATGTTTGTTGTCTTGAATTGAATCAAGACGCCCTACACATTTGGTTTGTCTTACTTTGTTCAGTTTTCAAAGGTCTACGTGATAAATGAAACACAACTGCTTCAATTCATCGTTTGTGATTGCCGTAGCAACTTTTATATCTTAGCAAACTCTCGGATGATTGTCAACTATTTTTTAAAAGTTTTTTGAACTCGTTTTTCACGAGGTCGTTTTAGCAACTCACTTATCATAACTTATCGTTTGTTATTTGTCAATACCTTTATATGCTAAAAACTCTTTTGTATCAGCTTCTAAAAAATCGACTAACAAGTCAACTCAGTTATATTAACACGGGTTCTCCCGATGGTCAATAGTTTTTTGATGTTTTTCTGAACATTTTCAAAAGAACATATTTCCGAATCAACGTTGTCTAATTTACCATGCCACCTATCAGTCGTCAATAGTTATTTTCGCCTTATAAAAAGAGAAGGTTTTCAAATATTTTTAGATTGTTCGGGTTATCTTCTTATTCCACTATTTTCTTCTCATATTCAGATGAAAACCCACTAAATCCTGAACATTCAACCATTACTTATTAAAAAAAGTGACAAAAAAAGAAGTTTGAAAGAAATTCAAACTTCTCTGAAAGTCATGCTTGTTATCAAAAATGATCACCTATTACTCGTCTTTTGGTTAAAAGATCGGTACGCCATCTACTTCATAAATCCCTAGTACCGTACGCATTTGTCCTGGATCTTCCCAATGATAACCTTCGCCTAACTGTTCTTGTTGATTTTTCTGTTCTGTTTCAAAAACGAACAGCGGAACATTTTCTTGATTGATATGAGTATTCGTCAACTCCATCAAGTTTATTTTACTCACGTCAATATGAACGATTTCTTTCAAAAAACTAAGTATATTTGCCAAACCAGTCTTATCATTTGAGTGGTCTGCGAATGCGAACTCTAATTTATTCTCTATTGAATGAACTAAAAATTTTTTAGATCCATCCTCCAAATGCAACATAATTGTACCAGCGACTCTTTTGTTTGCCAAAATTTCCACCTCGATCAACTTGTTTATGGCTTACAAGAGAATTTTAGCATATTTTCAGAAAAAATACACTTTTTATTTCCTAGATTCTTTTTGATCAAGTTCGACTAAGGCTTCTTTGATCCATATGGGTAACTGCTTTTCAATCGTCGCAAAACCTATTTTTTTATTTTTATTCGTAAAGTAACGTTTTCTCCGATATGGGATCGAAGGTACTTTCTTTTCTAGGGTACGTAACGACAGACTGATTTTTTTCGAATACTCATCAATATCAATGATTTGCACAGTCACCGGTTGTCCCACTTTCAATAATGTATGAATACTTTTTGTATAACCAGATTGCACTTCTGATACGTGGATCAACCCCTGCGTTTCTTCATCGAGTGAAACAAATGCGCCATATGGTTGTATTCCAGTAATTTTCCCTTTGATTATTTCGCCTATTTTATAAGTCATATACTTCCCTCTCTTCGCATTTATCATTATACTGTAAATATTCAAAAAAAAGAAGTTCTGTTCTTGCACATGAAATAGGAGGTTTTATAGATGGATCACTTTGACGAGTTCATTTCAAGAAAAAATACAGATAGCGTGAAGTGGGATGCCATTTCGCAAACATATCATATGGATGACCTTTTACCGTTATGGGTAGCGGACATGGATTTTCTTGCACCCCAAGGAGTCATTGACGCCTTTGAAAATTATCTACAAAAAGGGATTTTCGGTTATTCGATCGTACCGGACGGTCTTTACCGCTCTGTGGTCGATTGGGAGCAGAAGCACCACCATGTGACACTGACAAAAAACGACGTTCTTTTTACCAGCGGTGTCTTGGTTAGTCTTTCAATGGCGCTCCAAGCATTTACAGCCCCAGGTGATGCGGTTTTGATCCACGATCCGGTTTATCCACCTTTTGGCGCAATCGTCGAAAAAAACGAGCGTCAGCTGATCCGAAGTTCTTTGAATAAAAGAGCTGGACATTTTGAGATGGATTTTCAAGACATGGAAGAAAAAATCATTTCAAAAAAAATAAAAGCAATTATTTTATGTAATCCACATAACCCAGGAGGCCGTGTTTGGACTAAAAAGGAACTCAAACAATTAAGTGATCTATGCTTAAAGTACGACGTCTTCTTATTTAGTGATGAGATCCATCAAGATATTGTCTTTTCCGGACATGAATTCACGTCGATGCAAACGATCGATCCTACGCTTTCCAGATTGTTGATCACCTTTACTTCTGCAACTAAGACGTTTAATCTAGCCGCAATAAAAAATTCAATGGTCTTTATTAAAGATCCTGATTTAAAAAATCGGTTTATAAAGCAACTAGAAAAGAATCAACATCAAGGAATCAATACTTTCGGCTTATTAGGTACTCAGGCTGCTTACGAAACTGGAGAGGAATGGTTGAAAGAGTTACTCGTATATTTAGAAGAAAATGTCGAGGAGGTTATCACTTTTTTTGCAGAACACCTGCCTGATGTCGAAGTGATGAAACCAGAAGGAACGTATCTGATGTGGCTTGATTTTTCTGCGTATACACAGGATGATCGTCTCCTTGAAAAACAACTCATCAAAAAAGGCAAAGTTGTCTTAAACCCTGGAATCAGTTTTGGGCCAAGCGGCCATAGTCATATGCGCTTGAATGTCGCTTGTCCGAAATCAGTGTTGAGAGAAGGACTTTTACGTATCAAACGTTCATTTATTGACTGAAAAAGATGAACCTATTCATTGAACGCAAGAATCTCACACCTGTTGTCATCTGTTATTCTCTAAGTTAAAAAAGAAGCACCGAACACCAAAAGCTGGAAAAGCTTCAGGCGTTTCGGTGCTTCTTTCATTCGTTATCCGCTCTTAAAAAAATGATTCTATTCAGAAATCTCGATCGTTTCGATCACTACATCATGTACTGGACGATCTTGTGGTCCGCGTTGTGCATTTGCGATGTCATCAACCGTATCCATTCCTTCAAGTACATGTCCAAAGACTGTATGACGGAAATCAAGCCATGGAGTCCCACCATTTTTGTACGCTTCAATGATTTCGTTCGGGAATCCTGCGCCTTCTAATTGACTAAGCATATTTTCTGGCACGTTCGTATTATTAACAATAAAGAATTGGCTTCCATTTGTATTTGGACCAGAGTTAGCCATTGACAATGCGCCGCGTAGATTGAACAATTCACGACTGAACTCATCTTCAAAGCTTTCACCGTAAATGCTTTCGCCGCCCATGCCTGTACCGGTCGGGTCGCCTCCTTGAATCATAAAATCAGGAATCACGCGATGGAAGATCACGCCGTCATAATACCCTTTTTTTGCCAATTCAACAAAGTTTTGGACTGTTTTAGGTGCCAACTCGGGAAATAGTTTTACTGTAATATCCCCACGATTCGTTTTTATAAGGGCTTTAGGCCCCTTTTCATTTGCTAGATCAAGTTGTGGAAATGCCATATTTTCTTCCTCCTAAATATTCTGTCTTCATGTGTAATCATAACATATTCTATTGATATACGGTAAAGATGAGCCACAAGAAAATCAAAAAAATACTGTTGTAGAACGTGAAGATCAATAAATATTTACTTCGCCATTGTGGGTATTGCTTGATGATTATTTTATAGGAGATCAGACTTGCCATCGAAGCAATCAATGTTCCTAAACCTCCTAAGTTCGTACCAATGATCAACGCCTTGATATTTTCCGTATAGCTTGATAATAGGATTGCCGCAGGAACATTACTGATCAATTGACTTGCAAAAATGCTTGCACTGACTTCATGATGCGCAATACTTTTTTCAAACAAAGCTTGGATCATATCAACTTGTTTGATATTCCCAATAAAGATAAAGAAGAAAATAAACGTAAACAATAAGGAATAATCGATTTGTTTGAACAGTCTGCGATCATTGACAAGAACACATGCACTGACTAAGAGCAATACGACATAATGCGGGATCACCCCACTGACTGCCAGAAGACAGGTGAAAAATAGAGCAAAATAAAAAATGAGTTGCGACCTTTTTACAATTATCTCTTCCGTATCCGCCAAATCAATTGTCCTTTTTTTGACTCTTACTAAGATCGATACAACCAACAAGAAAGCTGCAGCCAATGTATAGGGTAACATCAACTGTAAAAATCCGACTAATTGCAGATGAGATTGTGCAAATAAATATAGATTTTGTGGATTACCGATTGGCGTGAACATACTGCCTAAATTACCGGCGATCGTCATCAACGTAACGATGACCGGCAGCATCGCAACCAGTCCAACCATTTCTGCTATCAATAGACCAAATGGGACAAAAATGATCAGTGCCACATCATTCGTGATCAACATACTGCTGATAAATGGGAGAAAGACTAAAATCAAGAGGATGTCTCTTGTAGTTTTTGTCTTTTTGATCAAATAATTGCCTAGAAAGTCAAAAAATTGTTGTTGGCGGATTCCTTCGACGATCAACATCAAACAAAAAAGAAGGATCAATGTGTGAAAGTCAATATAGGAAAGATAGTTGAGGGACGGCGGAATGAGAAACATCGTCCCGATTGCTAATAGAAAAGACAGGGTTAATATTCCATCTTTCCTTGCATAGCTGGTTATTCTTTTTATCATAAAATTCTACCTCTTAGATTTAAACATTTAGTACTAGTAAAATAACTCTATTTAGTTAATATTGAAAGTAAATAAGCTACAGTTCAGATAACTACGCATATTTTTCAAGGAATTCTTGTCCCATAATCAGGCTATTTGAGAAGAATTCTCAATTAAATTCTGTTATAGTGTCACCAAGGAGGAATTTCAAAAATGGAAATTTACGATATTACGATTATTGGTGCAGGACCTGTTGGCATGTTCGCAGCTTTTTATGCTGGCATGCGTCAAGCGAAAACCAATATTATTGATAGTTTGCCGCAACTTGGCGGACAATTAACTACCTTATACCCTGAAAAATATATTTATGACATTCCTGGTTATCCAGCAATCAAAGCGGTTGATCTTGTCAATAATCTAAAAAAACAATTGACCACTTTTAATCATACATTTCATTTAAATGAAGAAGTGATTTCACTTTCCAGAGAAGATGATATCATCGAGATCACAACTACAAAAGGAATCCACTATTCAAAAGCAGTGATCCTGACACTAGGAAGTGGCTCATTCCAACCGAGAAAGCTGAATTTAGAAAATGCGGATATTTATGAAAACCACGGATTAGATTATTTTGTGAACGACTTGATGAAATATGCAGGGAAGAAAGTTGCCATTGCCGGCGGCGGTGATTCAGCGATCGACTGGGCATTGATGCTTGAACCGATTGCGAGTGAAGTGTATTTGATTCATCGAAGAGAAGCTTTTAGAGCCCATGAACATAGCGTCAACCAATTGAATCAATCATCCGTCAATGTATTAACGCCCTATTTGATTGAGGAATTATCCGGTTCAAATGGTGAATTGACAGATATTCGCCTTAAAAAAGCCAGAACCGATGAAACCATTGACCTTATGATCGATTCATTGATCGTCAACTATGGATTCACTTCCAATTTAGAGCATTTATCTTCTTGGGGACTTGAAAGTTCAAGAAATGCGATCACTGTCCATTCTGATATGTCCACTTCTATTCCTGGTGTTTATGCTGCTGGGGATATTTGCAGCTATGAAGGAAAAGTCAAATTGATTGCCACAGGATTTGGGGAAGCACCGACTGCTGTCAATAATGCGTTGCACTTTATCAATCCCAAGGAACGTACACAACCTGGTCATAGTACTAGTCTTTATGATAAAACATTTGGAACAAATTAACTTGTCTATTGTCGATAGAAAAATTGATTCTTGCTTTTTATACGTACTACGTTACCATTATATATAGATAGAAAGAAGATACGGAGGAATCAAAAAATGGTCATAAAAACAGAAACGTTAGAAGAAAAAGCCAGAGATCTCCTAAAACAACGTGGAGTCACGATCGAAGATATCGCTGAATTAGTGATGTTTTTGCAAAAAGATTATATCTCAGATTTGAGCTTAGAGGATTGTGCGGAAAGTATTAACGCAGTTTTAACAAAACGCGAAGTCCATAATGCGATCATTACAGGTATTCAATTAGATATCTTGGCAGAACAAAAGCAATTGATGGCCCCGCTACAACATATCATTGAAGATGATGAAGGGTTATATGGGATCGATGAGATTTTAGCCTTATCGATCGTCAACGTCTATGGAACAATCGGTTTTACCAATTACGGTTACATCGACAAAGTAAAACCAGGGATCTTAAAACAACTAAATAGTCACGACGGCAAAAACGTTCATACATTTTTAGATGACATCGTAGGAGCGATTGCCGCGTCTGCTGCAAGCCGTTTGGCCCACCAAGAACCTGAAAAACGGAGTCGTTTGACTCAATAAACAAAAAAAGCATCCATAAAATCCTTCTGCGATTTTTATGGATGCTTTTTCTATATCAAATCCTGTGTGCTTATCACACTTTCTTAACTCTTGCCTTTTTTCAGTTCTCTTTTGCCTATGAATACCATCAAAGCGAATAGTAATTCAATCAGCACGAAAAACAAAATGAAGCAATGCATGAAGTATTGCTCAGGTAAGACATTGATAATGGGGTCTGTCCGAGGATCGAACAACCAATCATCATTGTTGAAAAATGTTTCGTGAAACACAATGAAAAAACGATCAAAGCCGATCAGCATGAAAAAACCAAAAACAAATGGTACGATCATGCCGATTTGAAACGGACGAATCAATCGCCACAAGCGTTGATCTTTCTTCAGTTGACGAAGAAACAAGCCGCTAGGAATCAACGTAAGCAGTAATACCGCATAATTGACCATGAATAATAACTTTACTTCATAAAAATGATGTAAGCCACTCGCTGACATGGGAAAGTCTGGAAGTGCCAAGACTTGTTCAAAAGGATTATTTAAATACATCATCAACTGATCATAATTTTTGAGTAATGTGGCCTGATCCAACGAGGTGTATTCTAAAATATTCAGATGTCCGATATCAAACACATAAAGTGGCCGAAAATTGATCGTTAGTGTAATTGCTAAAGTGATCAATGTCAGGAACAAACTAACAAACCCTGCATATTCCACCCATTGCCATCGTTTGTTTTTCATTCGTTTAGAAACTCCATTCATCTAGAGATTGCATGACGAAAGTCGCAGGAGTTGGCAGATGTGACAAGTCTTCTTCTTTAGTAAAACCTGATAGTACAAGCAGTGTATCGATTCCATTACGAATCCCCGCTTGGATATCTGTCTCATAATTATCTCCTACCATGATGACTTCTTCTTTGTTCAACCCTAAAATCTCCACCGCTTTATCCATGATGATTGCTTCTGGTTTTCCGATATAGATAGGCGTCTTTTGTGTCGCTGTTTCTACAAAGGACACAACGGAACCTGCCCCAGGTAACAATCCTCTTTCTGTTGGAATGTTCTTATCAGGATTCGTACCGATAAACGTTGCTCCTTTTTGGATCGCTAACGTTGCTGTCACTACTTTTTCGTAGGTCAAGTGATTGTCTAACCCTACTACGACATAGTCTGGCTGCTCTTCTTCCCAAACAAAGCCCGCATCCAAGATCAAATCCGTCAAGCCAGCTTCGCCGATTACGAACACTTTATTGCCTTTCGCGTCTGATTTCATGAAATCGATCGTCGCTAAAGAAGCAGTATAGATTGTTTCTGGTGACACATGGATATCAAACTCTGTTGCTAAACGATGTGCCACTGTTTCAGGTGTTTTCGTTGTATTATTGGTTACGAATAAAAAGGGAAGTCCCTTTTCTTGTAACTGCTCGACAAAGCGTTTACCTGCGGGGATCGGTTCTGTTCCTCGATAAATCGTTCCGTCTAAATCGATCAAATAGCCTTTATAATTCATAGGATCATTCTTCCCTTTGTCTAATAGTAAAATTTTTCTTAGAAGTTGATTTTGTTGGACGTTCTGCCGCTTTTTCAGTTGTTTTTGTTGTTGTTTTATTGCTTGCTGGTTTACGATTTTTGATTACAGGTTGTTTACGCATCGATTCAACTGGTGCTTTTTTCTCATCGATGTGCGCTTGATTGTTGCGATTTTGATTTTTTTTCTTTTTACGTCGTTGGGTATTTTTTTCTTTTTTCCCGCCAACTCGTTCAATGACAAAATACGCACAACCAAAATTACAATATTCGTATAAATAATCTTCTAATGCATCGATTCGCTGATCTGGGTGAGCACGTCGATTCGTGGCATCAAAAAAGCCTTTCAAACGTAGCTGTTCATAGCCCCAGTCTCCTACGATGTAGTCGTATCTGGAAAGCACTTCGCTATATCTTTCACCAAGCTTCTCAGCATTGAAACCCTCTCGATAATCCATGACGATGCGATAAGGTCGATCACCGATCAAAAGATTCGTTTCATCTGTCAATGTGACGATTTCTCCTTTGATTTTCTCAGGTTTCGTTTCTTCGATTATTTCTTCTAAAACCGCCGTCACTTCTTCAGTCACTGTTTGTTCGTTTGATTGATCGGCCGTTTTTTGACTCTCTTTTTTGTCACTAGTATGTTGTTTATTTTGTTTCGTCGACATGCTTTCACCACCTATTCCTCTATTATACCTTCTTTTTCATTGGTTGGGTAGTGAGCATTTAGGTAGTCTCCCACTACTGTACGGATAAATTCAGGGAACAAAAACTCGACCTGTCCGACAATTTCAATCGTTGGGAAAAAAGGAACAAACATCAAATGGTCCACCGTAGTAACGGTATAGCTCTTTTCTCCCTCAATCGGTTTGTTTTTCCAAAGAACCGCTCGATTGACCGGATCATAAGTGATTCCGCTATAGAGGATCTCGCCAAATATACGTCCACGAAATCCCATCCCTTTAATGGGGAAATTTCTTAAAAAGAGTCGGCTTTTTTCGATTTCTAACACTAAACGAATCATATCCGATCCTTTCAACGTGACGTTGATCAAATGCATCGGATGAGGCAACGCACTATGGAGTTGATCTTGATCGACCAGACCTTTGGGTATGCTGTTCAAAAACAACCCACTATTTAAAAACGCTGCTTCTGTGTTTCCTCTTTCTTTCACTGCTTCTAACGCAATTTGGATAAAGGAATGTTCAGCAAACGGATCAAGCGATAAGTCAAATGGGAGATCAGCGACTTTCTTTTGTGCCAAAAGTGCATGTCCTTGTTGAAGATAACCAGTGATTTCTTCTTCATCTTCCAAAAATGCTGTCATTGACTCTGTCGCAATCGCTTTGGCATAGTGCGCGATGATTTTTTTATTTTCCACTGTAAGATGCACTTCTCCAACATATTGTCCAAATTTTCCGGCAGCGGCTAATTGGACCTCATTGACAACTTTCCCATCAATAAAAAGATGATGCGTATGTGACCCTAAAATCACATTGATTGCAGGAATCTCTTTAGCAATTTGTAAGTCATCTTGGATGCCTAAATGGCTCATCAAAACAAGAACGTCTACTTGCGGACGCAATTGCTCAACTAGTTCAGGCAAGAGGTCATAAGGCTGACGGATATCCCAACCATTTGGACTATAAGTCAATGGGAACGGCGCAGTAAAAGCGATCAAACCGACTTTTGTTCCTTGCTCGGTTTCGATGATTTTATACGGTTTTGTCCACTCAGGAGGTTGCAAGGTATTCTTATCGAATAAGTTGCTGAGCAGCACATCGAAGTTTGCATGGTCATATAAATGATTCAATTCATTTTTTGAATTGCCCACACCTTCATTATTACCTATCGTTGCTGCGTCATATCCGACTGCATTCATTAGTTCAACATTCGCATGACCATTTGTCGCTTCTGATAGAGGATGCCAGCGATCAACAAAATCTCCGAGATCTACCGTAATTGTTGTTGTGTTGCTTTTTTTCTCATTTTCACGTTTTTTTTGCTCAAGGTATCGTCTGATCCTTGGCCAATTTTCAAGATGAGAATGCAAGTCATTCGTGTGTAAAAGAACGATTTCTTCCATTGTTTAGATCCACCTCGCTTTTTTTCATCATACCATAGCGTTGCGCTTTGTCCACATGGAAAGTTTTTGCATAAAAAAGAAGATGCTCAGACTTTTTTACAAAAATCCAAACACCTTCAACTCGCTTAAAAGCAAAAAAATAAGCCCTCATAGGCTTATTGACTTCAAATCAATCAGACACATGGCGGCACCTGCTTAGTGCTGCTTCCTTCCGGATCTGACACGCTTCACAAGCCCACCATTGTCCTAGCCTTTCGGCAAAGAATAGTATACCGCATTTCGTTATCTTTGGCTAGTCCTTTTTTGATTTCTTTTTTTTCGCGCGTAAATTCCTAAAAAACGCTGATAAAAGTTCCCCACATTCTTCTTCTAAAATACCACCCTCTACATAAGCTTGATGATTGAAACGCTCATCTTCGAGTAAATTCATCAACGTTCCGGCGGTTCCTCCTTTTGGATCAAAGGCGCCAAAGTAAACTTCTTTTACTCGGGAAAGAATCATAGCACCACTACACATCGGGCAAGGCTCTAACGTGACATATAATTGTGTCTCTCCTAAACGCCAACTTCCTATCGCCTCACATGCTTCTTGGATCGCTATCATCTCCGCATGGGTCGTGGCATTTTGCGTTGTCTCTCTTAAATTATGTCCCCGCCCGATGATCTGACCTTCATGGACGACGATGGCACCAATCGGTACTTCTGCCAGAGCTTCTGCTTTTTTTGCTTCTTCGATCGCCACACGCATCCATTCTATTTTGGTTCGTTGTCCTGTTTCTTCCACCTGTAATCCTACCTTTTTTTAGATTTACTCATTCTACCTGTCCAAAATAGTATAACTGGCTTTTAAGAGAAGCACAAAGAGTTTTTCCTTATAGCCCTGTCCTATGGTAAACTAATGGATGAGGTGAAGCGTATGAACACAGAAAAGTTACTTGGATTGTATCCAAATGCACAAAAAAAGAATGCACCTTCTCCTGATGAGCACATTCTTTCTCTAATTGTGGAAGACTATTTTTTATGGATCGACAAGAACTCTTTGTCTGCTCAAGAAGAGAATCTTTTGAAAGCGTTATTCCAAACAACCTATTCATTAGAAAATCATCCTTGGTTTCATTATTTATTTGAGGAGCAGGCGTACGTATCTGAAGAAAGTTGCCGGATCATCCAGTTACATCTTGAAAAAAGAGCAGAGTTTTTACAAAAAGAGTGGCAAGAAACGATCGCTGAACTCTTTCCGGAAGCACTTGATTTTTTTCTCTATACGGAAACAGATGGGTTGATCATTGAAAGAAAACACCCCAATTATTTGAATACTGCGGATCTAAAAGGCATCTTTTTATCTCTTGATGTCGATTTTGATCTGACGACACAAGCATTTGTGGGTTCATTCCACACATCTGGACAAAATCTAACCGCCATGTTTGATGAAGAGCGAAAGATTTTTTTGAACAAACAAACGCAGATACAGGTCTCCGATCAAACGACCTCTATTCAAGAACTTGCCTTATATTACTATACTAAAGAGCTAGTCACTTCTAGCCAACTCACCAACGAGTATCAAGAAATAATCCGAGGATTTAAAATGGAAGAGATCATCATTGAACTTTGGAAAAATTTCGGAAATATCAGTTCAGCTGCTAAACAGCTATTCATGCATCGGAACACCCTGCAATATCGGATTGAAAAATTTGACGAACAAACAGGCTTTAATTTAAAAAAAGCGGATGATTTACTCTTTTGTTATCTTCTTTTGTTACACACGTGAACTACTCGCCACTTAGCTAACCCTAACGGTTCTTAACGCTTGAAGTGGGAGTTTCTTGGGAAGAGATCATACTTGTAAGCGTATTTCTTTACTCACAGCGGTTTCTCTTATTGACCAAGCGATCTCCGTAGTTCCTACGGTTCTTATTTGTATCTAAACCAAGTCTTTTATTCGCAGTCCTTCGTTCAGAATATTGATACTCGCATTGATATCTCGGTCGTGATGCGTTTAAAAAAGGCACAAGCAGCAACCTTCATTGCTGCTTGTGCCTTTGTATAATCAATCGATCAATTGAATGAAACTAGTTTTTACATCATTTTTTCAACGAGTGACATCAGACGGCCTTTTGCATCCTCTGTTGAGTCTTTGATGGAATCACCATAGACAGAAATTTTCTTTTTGCCAGATTTTATCTTTGCTAACATTCCCATCAATGAATCTAAATCGCTATCTGATAAATGGTCAACGACATCTAATAACTTTTCATTTCCATCAAATTTGTCGTACACGAATTTTTTTACTTTTGTACGGTTACTTAAATGATGGATTTTCTCGATCACTTTACCAGAAACAACCACAGCTGTTGCGACACTTGCTGCTGCTGCGACACTTAATCCAATCGTTACTTTTGTTGATGTTTTCATAATTATCAGCTCCTTTTTATCTATCACAATCATATCACAGTAAAAAAGATAAGCGAACTAATTGCTATGGCGCCTATCGCTGAAAGGACAAAAAATGATACAAAAAGTAAATTGTGTCTTATTTTGATTGTCAGGGTTGCCGTTTTATATCAGTTAGCTGTTCGACGATTACCGATACCAGTATTTTTTGTTCTAAAAAAAGCATCTCTGTTTAAGAGATGCTTTAACCAACATCAACCAATCGGAGCATATTGGATATTTGTTAGCATTTCAGGCAAATCGTCTTCTAACTCTGCTAATTTATTCCAAATCAACGTCATTGTTTCGAAAAATTCTTTTGAAGACTTGTCTGAATTCAAACTTCCTAATGCGTTCAACCAAAGTAGTTCGAGTAAATAAGCTTCTTTGATCCCCGTATGCTCTCTAACAAATTCTGAGAAGGTACGTTTGAACAAGGAGGCCATATCTAATTCAGATTTGATGACTACCCCTCTGATACTCTCATGAATCGAGAAAAATTCCTTTAATAAATGAACGATACTAAAAAAATCGTCAATGACATATTCTGCTAAGTATCGATCAAAACAGATCGTAATCTCTTCGATAATTTTTTCTTTTAAAATACGGATTGATTTAAAATGTGCATAGATCGGGTAAGTAGAACATCCACAAAAAGAAGCTAAACTTCTTGCTGTAATTGTCGATAACCCATTTTCTTCAGCATATACCATGCTCTTGAATAGTAAATACTCTTTACTAAAGTTCGTCACTCTTCCCACGAAACCATCCATCCTTTCCGATTATCTCTTTCATATCCGGCAATGATTCTGTCTTTAATTTTCCCCTACTCTCCAGCGCATTTCACAGTAGGAAAAACTTATGTAAACCATGAAGAAACAAGTTTTGATAAAAAAATAACGATAATAACATATTTTGGGGGTTAAAATATGTCCCTTTGTAATAGAAGCTTGATTTACCTAATACTTCGCCAAAAATCAAAGTTTAAAAATAACAAAAACATCAATTAAATAACGATATATCACTATAATCAAGTTTATTTGAATGATTCCAACTTGACAAAATAAGCAAAGAAATAAACAATAGAATAGATAACTAATTATTATTTCTTAAAATAACAAGTTATATAATCAAAATCTATTACTATGTGAGAATATCATACATTGAAAACACTTTCCACTCACATTTTATGTCACTATCGGTACAGCAATTGTAAGAAAGGAGTCCATTATGTTAATCGACGCTAAAAAGAAAGAGTTATTAGTCCTCTATACGATTTCGCAAAAAAGTCAATGTACGTTGAAAGAACTGGCAGATGAATTAGCTATTCCTAAACGGACGATCAAAGAATTGATCCGAAAATTGAATACGACGATTGAACAGCAATTGAATACCTCTTCCTTTATCTCCTCTACACATAAAGGGGAAATAACGATAAGCGATGACTACCAAGAAATAAAAATGATGATTTATCATAAGATCAAACTTCTTTATTTAAAAGAGTCCAACCGTTTCAACTACTTATTACTTATGGTCAATTATCCAAAAACGTATGTTCCAAAAAAATATTTACTGGAACAACTGTACATATCGCCCTCTTATCTAGAAAAATTAACACGCCAATTGAATGAGACACTTCAAGATTTCGAGATCGAGATTGTTTCGTCCCACGGCTGTTACTTGTTCAAAGGAAATGAATTATTTATCCGGCTCTATCTATTTTTTATTTTATCTGACGCATTCCAAGGATTGGAATGGCCGTTTGATAAATTTAAATTGAGTCAATTAAAAAGAGAGAAGCGATTATAAAAAAAATTGCTCGTTTCAAAACATTCGTTGAAATATCAAGAAAATCTCTATTTGTTGATTGCTATTTTCACACTTCGTACGCAACAATCTGCTTTGATCATGCCTGAATCCAATGAGGTCTATGATATTTTAGAATTATTGCAGCAGGCTCAAGATGTTTCTGGTAGTTTTAAACACCATTTGTTTAAACTTTTACCGCAAGAAACTGCAATTGATGAACTCTTACATTTTAATTTTTTGATCTATTGTTTTTTTCCGAATCTCATCTCTAGTCAGCAGAAAAGTTTGATTGGTTACATGTTGACGAATAAACGAAATCGTCTATGTAATCAGATCACCTTGTTAACAAAAGAGCTAGCTCAAGTTTTTCCGGTGATCTCTTCTTCTGAAAAAAGGTTTTTCTATAATTATTATTTGATGCTTTCTTTGGTTTCCATTTTGATGTTAGGGCATACGACCCCGTTTTTCTACTCGTTGCACTTCCCTAAATCAGCACTTGAGATCGATGAATCAAATCAACAAATACAACAAATCAAGCAGATCATCTCGGAAGTTTTCCATGATCATCCAAAAAACGCGTTGATCGTTTATTATTTGAGCGGCTTGGTCTATAACCTTTTACAATCGGAAACAAATGAAAAATTATTGATCTATGTACAAATGAATAAAACACTTACGGGGAATTATTATATCCAAAATCGGTTACGACAAGTGTTTGATGAAAAAATGATCCGTTTGACTGAAAATCCCGAACAGGCAGATTTGATCGTGACTGATTGGTTTGATAAGTTTCATCAGACCAGTAAAATCTTTTATCTTGATCCTAATAAAGAAAAAGATTTATGGGTGGATCTCGTCACAAAGATCCAACAGCTCTATGTCAATAAGATGATCTGATCATCACAGCTAGCCGATTCTCCTAAATAAAAAGGTTCTCCAAAATAAAAAAAGTGGCTCTATAATAAAGTGGACTGATGAATCAATTCTGATTCGTCAGTCCACTTTTTCTTTTTGGGTATTAAAAAACATATCGTTCTCTAGTATGATTAAATCACCACAAAATAAACAACTGAGAGGACGATATGCTCTATGGAAAATTCTATCAAAAAAATGCTCCGATTAACAGATAAATATTTAACCATCCAAGATGTTTCTTACGAAACGTTCCATCAAACCAATACTTTAGTTATTGACGCAGTGTTAGCTCCTCCTACTTCTGCTTGTTTGACTTGTGGCTCTGCCGTGAGAGATTCGAAGGGGAAAACGGTCATTGTCAAAAATGGCAAGAAAATGACCTGCATTCGTTTCGATCAATTCAACCATTTACCGCTAATCATGCGGCTGAAGAAACAACGTTATCACTGTAGAAACTGCCATACCCATTGGACAGCCCAAAGCTATTTTGTTCGGCCAAATCATTCGATTGCCGAGCATGTAAAAATGAAAATCATTGCTTTACTCACCGAAAAGGTCTCCTTATCTTTTATCGCAAAGCATTGCCAGGTGTCTATTCCAACGGTGACGCGTATTTTGAAGTCGTTAAAAACCTATTTACCAAAACAAGCCAAGCGCCACCTGCCCAAAGTATTGATGGTCGATGAATTTCGTTCCCATGTATCCTCAGAAGATAAGATGAGTTTTATTTGTGCCGATGGGGAAACCGGGCAATTAGTTGATATCTTACCCACTCGAAAATTGTCTCGGTTGACCACTTATTTCCAGACATGTGTGAATCCATCTGACGTCGACTATTTAGTTACTGATATGAATGCGGCGTATTTTCAACTAACAAAAAAAGTATTTCCTCATGCCAAACTGGTCATTGATCGTTTTCATGTGATCAAACACATGAATCAAGCGTTCCAAGATTTTCGTGTCCGTGAAATGAAACGCCTGATTGCTTCGGGCAATCGGACAATGCCAAGGAAATTAAAAAGCCATTGGCGCTTACTCACCAAAAATCGGAAGAATATCAACCACACAGAATATAAAACTTGGCGTAGCTTTCGTGCCCCAAAGTATCCTTACCTGACAGAAGCCATGGTGCTTGACCGTTTATTAAGTGCTTCAACTGCCTTGAAAGTCGCCTATCAAGCGTTCCATGAACTAGCGGATGCCTTTCGTGACAAAGACCACGAGTCATTTTTCACTCTCTTGCATCAGTTACCAGAAACATTAGATAAAGAATTTCGGCTAAAACTACAAAATCTTCTGAGCTATGAAGAAGGGATTCGTCATTCTTTGATTTATCCTTACTCTAATGGGAAAATTGAAGCAAAAAACACCCACATCAAAACACTCAAACGAGTGTCTTATGGCTTTAAATCATTTGAGAACATGCGCATCCGAATCTTTTTGACGAATCAAGTCATTCACGTCAAATAACGAAGAAAATCCGGAGAAGAAGTGTTCACTTCTTCTTCCGGATTTCACTTGATTGCACTCATCAGTCCTTATTGACAAAGAGCCAAAAAAGTGAGTGGATCAGCGCAAATGGCTGTCACTCACTTTTATTCATTTCCTCTAGTCTCGGCGATTACCACCGAAGATCAAAATCAATCGTAGTAATTGCAAGAAAGTAGATGGCGCTGCTGCAACGTAGGTCAAGGCAGCCGCAAATAGCACATGTTTTGCCATTGGTACCTCTTCTTCTGTCAGCAAGCCACCTTCACTTAAAATTTGGATGGCTCTTCTTGACGCATTGAATTCTACTGGTAGCGTAACAAGTTGAAATAAAAGTGCCAATGAAAAGGCAAAGATCCCGATATTGATCAATGTTGCATTCCAACTAAGCAATACGCCCACCATAATAAGCGGAAATGAAATCATCGAGCCAAAATTGGCAACAGGCACTAGAGATGCTCTGATTTTCAAAGGAGCATATCCTACAGCATCTTGGACTGCATGCCCACACTCATGGGCAGCCACACCGATGGCAGCAACTGACGTTGATTGTGCAGTAGCTTGCGACAAACTCAATGTTTTATTGCCTGAGTTATAATTGTCTGTCAAATCACCGGCAATTTGTTGAACGCCTACATTATTGATTTTTTGACTTTGTAAGATGAACTGTGCAGCTTGTGTCCCTGTCACATTGTTTGTGCTTCTGATTTTATCGTATTTACGAAAGGTACTGTTGACGTACGCAGAAGCGATCCCAGAGATAGCTAATCCAGCAATAACTAAAAGAAACGTTGGATCTAAAAAACCATATAAACCATATCCATACATTATCGTTTCACCCTTTCCTCATTACATCTATTTTATCATTGATCTAGTAAAAAAATTGTGAAAAGACTTTGAATAATTTATCCTTTTTTAACAAATTCTGATTTCAGCTTCATCGGACCAAACCCGTCGATCTTGCAATCGATATTATGGTCGCCTTCAACTAAACGGATATTCTTCACTTTTGTGCCTTGTTTGATTGGTGAAGATGCACCTTTCACTTTTAAATCTTTGATAACGGTCACGCGATCACCGTCGGCTAAACGATTCCCATTTGCATCGAGAACGACCAAACCTTCTGCTTCTGTTTCTGATTCTTCTGAAGGGGTCCATTCATTGCCACATTCAGGACAAATCAATAATCCTCGATCTTCATACGCATATTCTGAGCCACATACTGGGCAATTTGGTACTGTCATGTTGTTTCTCCTTTTTGTTCGTTATTGAGCAATATTATAACGGAAAAATAACAGTTTGAAAAGAGTAAGCTGGTATTGGCAATCATTGTTTGACTGCCTTGATTTCTTGACATTGTTTGTCGTCTCACAGACACCTGTAAAAAGGCAATCAACTCCAAGTAGTGAACTAGAACTTGAATGATTTTTTCAAGTTTCTCTTTACTACTTAGAGCTGACTTTTAGCTGATCTTTATCGCGAATAATTGCTACACGCAACTTGTATTTCCTTGTAGATCTCTGCCACTTCTTCAAGATCACGAGCATTTGCGCCACTCGCCAAAGGATGCCCGCCACCATGATGTCGTTTTGCGATCTCATTGATCACTGGGCCTTTTGAACGTAAGCGGACACGATAATAGCCTTCTGGTTGCTCCACAAAAATTGCCCAAGCTAACACTTCATCAATGACACCTGGTAAAGAGACAACAGAAGCGGTCTCTGAATCATCAATGCCATACTTTCCTAATAACTCTTGTGACAAGATCACTTTTCCGGCGCCTGTTTCATCGACTTCGATCGTCTGATAGACACAACCGGATAATTTTGCTACTTTCATAGTGATCTGCTCGATTTCACGATTCAGTTGGCTCGCATCGAACGAGTAGTTTCTTAAAACTGCCGCAATTTCTAATGTGCGACCTGTGGTTGAAGGGTATAAAAATCTTCCTGTATCTCCAACGATTCCTGCATACAATAAACGGGCAGATTCACTGTTCATATTCAAATCATCAGGAAACATCAAAGCAAATTCTGCAATCATTTCACTACAACTGCTGGCTTTCGTGTCCACCCAAAGCAAATCTCCATAAGGTTCGTCGTTCGGGTGATGATCGATTTTGATCACCTTTTCGCCTAACGAGTAACGCTTATCATCGATTCGTGGTGCATTTGCTGTATCTGTGACAATGACTAATGCACCTTTGTAAAAAGCATCGTCGATTTCTTGCATTTCTGTTAAATAAAGCAACCCTTCCACGTCTTTTCCAACTTGGCGAATGTCTTTATCTGGAAAACTGTTACGTAATAATTCGGCCAATCCGACTTGTGACCCTAAAGCATCTGGATCAGGTCTTTGGTGGCGGTGAATCACGATTTTTTGATATTTTTTGATTTCATTCAAAATCATTTCTTGTATAGTCATTTTCTTTCCTACTCTCTACGAACGTTCCATCACTTGGCAGACGACAATGGCTTTAGCCACGATCGTATTTTCAATAAACACTTCTATATCAAGTTTAGCAGATCTTCGACCGATTTCTAACACTCTTGGTCGAATATCTAGCTCACTTTCGATCTGGATCAAACGAAGGTAATGCAGATTCATTTGCTCTAACAAAATATTTCGGCGTTGGTTCATGATCATTGTTTTTTGGGCAACATCTGAGATGATCTCACTTAATACCCCAAAAGAAATCGTTCCAACTCCCGTCACCATTTGTGGAGAAACTTCAAATTTGAACTTAGGGGTAGCCAAGCGGTTTCCCTCACGATCTGTATCGATCGTTTGGATTCCTCCAGAAATCTGATCAGAGATCGTATCAGCGATTTGCGGTTGGCGTTGTACCAGTTGCATCGCCTTCATCACATCTTGTCGTGTAATCAACCCTTCCAAGGTCAAATCATCAGAAACAACAGGCATGACTTCTAAGCCATCCCAGATCATTTGGTGACCGACAGAAGCGACACTCATCGTCTTCTTAACACTGATCGGGTCTTTCGTCATCACACGATCAATCACTTGGGTCGGCGCTTTTCCTACGACGTCTTTTGCAGTAATGATCCCCATTAAACGCATATGATGATTGACTACCGGAAAACGGGAATGTTGCGTTTCTTCTGAGATCCGTTGATAGTCGGCTACCGTGTCAGACTGTAACAAGTAATGTGTTTTCTGAGTCGTCAAATAAATGTCTCCAACGAGCATGATATCTTTTTTGATCAGTTGATCGCTAAGCGCTCGGTTGATCATTGTAGCTACGGTAAACGTATCATAAGTCGTACGTAAAATCGGCATAGCCAACTGATCGGCTAATTGCGCAATCTCAGGCGTCGTATCAAAACCACCTGTGATCAATACCGCTGCGCCATCTTCAAGAGCTAACTTTTGCACTTCGGTACGGTTACCGACGATCATCAATGAACCAGGAGTGATGTAGCGTTCCATGGCGTGTTCCGTCATCGCACCGATGACAAATTTATTCAGTACTTTATCTAAGCCGACCGAACCGCCTAAGACATCACCTTCAATGATCCGTACGACTTCGCCGAATGTCAAACGTTCGATGTTTTTCTTCAACTTGCGTTCGATCCGAATAGTCCCCACTCGTTGGATCGTTGAGACCAGACCGATGTTTTCAGCATCTTTGATTGCTCGGTAAGCCGTCCCCTCGCTGACATTCAATTCTTTCGCAATACTCCGGACCGATATTCGATTCCCCACAGGCAGGCTTTCGATATATTCTAAAATCAGATCATGTTTTGTTGCCATCTCTTTCCCCTACACTTCCAGCGTTTCAGAAACGCTCATTATTTTTCCTTCGTTGTCTGTTAATAAATCGATGAATACTTGCGGATCTTGTTCAATTACAGGGAAGGTATTGTAATGGATCGGCACCACTTTCTTGGCTTTTACTCGCTTCGCTGCACGAGCCGCATCCTCAGGCCCCATTGTATAGTTATCGCCAATCGGTAAAAAGGCTACATCGATCGTAAACTGTTCCCCTAAGAGCGCCAGATCACTAAAATCGGCGGTATCCCCCGCATGATAAATCGTTTTCCCCTCTGCTTGTATCAGGATACCACTTGGCTCTCCCATATAACGTGGGATACCATCGATCTCAAGACTTGAGCTATGTTGAGCGTGGACAAATTTGACCGTGCCAAATGGAAACTCACGCTTGCCGCCAATATTCATCCCAAAAGAGTTTGCTCCTTGTTGTTGTGCATAGTTAGCGATTTCGACAATACTAACAATAGTCGCCTGATTATTTTTCGCAATCGGTAACATGTCCCCAATATGATCGCTATGTCCATGGGTGACCAGTATCCAGTCCGCCTTGACGTCATCCACCTTTAAATCAGTCATAGGATTGCCAGTAATAAATGGATCTATCAGCACTTGTTGGCCATTTTGCATCTCTAGAGAAATACAAGAATGTCCGTGATAAGTAATTTTCATCTTCTCACTCCTCAACATTTTAGTCACTAACTCTCTCAATTTCGGTTCGATCATTCACACATTTAGTAGTACAGTATATCCGACTTTATTGTAACAGATAACACAGGTTGTACCAAGTAACAAGTGGGCATGAATTTTCTAATGCCTCTCTAGGTTAGCAAGTATTTTGTCTATGTTTTTCATGATGAACTGACCAAGTCCAAATGGTCATCTGTTACTTTACTAAAAGAAACAAACTTACTAACCAATATTTTGTTATAATCTTTCGTTTGACAATAAAATAAAAGAGAAATACCATTAAATCTATAATCAAAAGTTGAGTAGCTGATGTAATATAACTATCTAAAAATCTAGGAGGAGCGCTTTGGAAAAATATCATTCAAAAACATTCACTGTCATTCGATTGATCGTATACATTATTTGTATTATAAATTTTTACCTTCACTTCATCAGCAATCATTTTTTTAAATGCTACGTTCACGTTTTTATCAATTGTCTTTATCATCTACGACATTTGGGATATCGTCAGAACTGGTAAAAGCAATAAAAGGGCATGATAGCAGTCATTCTATTCTTCCTAAATCAAATCGTAGCCCACTCTTAAAATCATAAGAAAGAGCCCTAGAAAACTTGAACACGCAACTTTCTAGGGCTCTTCTTATTTTTCGCAGCTAAATCCTTTGATCATCTTCTAAAATAAGCAATTTTTTTAATATCTTTTCAGCATTGAACAGACCATATTCTTGCTTGTCTATCACTTGGATAACCTTAGCAGGATACTCTTCCATGATCTTTTCTTTCATCGAAGACAGTTCTGGAGATAACAGGATGATATCGGCAGCCTTAGCAAACTCATCCAATTTAGAAATACTGTGCATTTCAACCTGTACGAGTAACTGTTGCTTTTTTGCTAGATTGTTCATTTTAGTCACTAACAGGTTGGTATAAAACGTGCTATCTGCACTCATCGACGTCAAACCAAATAGTATGATCTGCTTTTCTTTCTTTTGCTCACCCAGACATTCAGTTTCTTTTTTCATTGTTATCCCCTCCAGCTTTCATTCTAGTTGTTGAACGATTTACACTTACTTTATTCATAAAAATATACTTAGGACATTTAATCAATCGTACCTGTTTGACAATAAATTATATTCGTTATTCAACAATTTACCACGAAATAATCCCTTTGGCCTTTTTTATCATAAAAAGCCGTTTTGACGTCATAATATGAATCCAACAACTCCATTCATTTGAAACAAAAAGCTGTACCAAACATGTTCAACACCTGAACATCCTTGATACAGCTTTATTTCAATAGTTATCTTTTGCCGCGACGTTGTGTGGCTTCCATGATGACTGGTAAGATCACTGGACGACGTTTTGTTTGTTCAAACAAATAGCGGCCTAATTGGTCACGTATTTCTTGCTTTAACTTGCTCCACTCAAAATCATCGCTTTCTAAGTGTTTTCCTACGATGCTCTCGATCATGTTGCTACTTTCATTGATCAAGTCGCGACTTGCTTTGACATAGACAAAGCCTCGTGAAGTGATCTGTGGTTTTGAGACGATTTTCTTTTCACGACGACTGATCGTCACTACTGCAACAAAAATGCCGTCTTCCGATAAGATTTTACGGTCTCGTAAAACGATGTTGCCGATGTCCCCGACACCTAGTCCGTCGATCATGACATTTTCAGCACTTGTCGTACCTGCCACGCTCATTCGATTGTTTTTATATTCCAAAATATCTCCACGTCCTGTGATATAGATATTTTTGTATGGAATACCAACCGCATGTGCTAAGTCGGCGTGCGCAGCTAATTCACGATATTCTCCTTGAACTGGGATAAAATACTTCGGTTTCATGAAGTTCAACATCAATTGTAGATCATTAGGGTTCGCATGACCGGAAACGCGCAGATTATCAGAGATCTGTTTGACCGTTCCACCTGCTCGATAAATGATATCTTCTGTTTTTGCCACCATTGTTTCCATCGCAATACTTGGTGTCGTTGTGATATAAACAAGGTCGCCTTCTTTGATTTTGATGTGACGGTGTGCACCATTCGCCATTTTTTGCAATGACTTGATTGGTTCGCCCATACGGCCTGTTTCTAAAATGATCAGTTCTTCAGGCTCATAGTTTTTCATATCTTTTAATGTAACGAGCAGATCTTCACTTGGTAATTGAAGTTTTTCTAAGCGCATAGCTGTACGGATGATCCGTTCAAAATCTTGCCCAGTCAACACGACTTTACGTCCTGCTTTAGCAGCAGCGTCTAAGATTTGTTGGACACGTTGAAGATTGCTTGCAACACAGGCAACGATAATCCGGCCTTCCCAGTATTTGATCGTATCAAATACTTCATCTGCGATTTGGAACTCAGAAGCGACTGGTGTCGCGTTTTCAGCGTTAGCTGATTCACTAAGTAAGGCTAAGACACCTTCTTTACCGATTTCTGCTAAACGGGCATAATCTGTTTGATACATCGGAATCGCCATTTGGTCAAATTTGAAATCCCCTGTGTAAACGATGTTTCCTTCTTGGGTTTTCAAATTGATCCCGATTGAATCAGGAATCGTATGGGTGGTACGGAAGAAACTAACGATCGTTTCTCCGAAATCGATCTCTGTATGCTCATCTACCACATGGAAATCTTTGAATCCTTTTGCAGCATCATTGCGATTGACATTTAGTTTTGCCAATTCGATCGTCAATTCTGTTCCGAACACAGGTACAGAAATTTTTGACAATAAATAAGGCAACGCCCCAATCGCATCTGCGTGACCGTGGGTAAGAAAGACACCTGCCACACGATCAACATTTTCTTCTAAATACGTAAAATCAGGAATCACGACGTCGATCCCTAATAATTCGTTTTCAGGATATTTTAGACCACAGTCTAAAATAAAAATAGCTTCCCCTACTTCTGCAATGTACAAGTTTTTTCCGTTTTCGCGTACACCGCCTAAAGGGATAATCTTAATGGTACTCACAAATTTCACCTCTTCTTATGACATCTTCGTTTAACGATGTCGATTCTCTATTTTATTTAAACGATCCATTTTCTGAGTGCCTGATTTTCGGATGCTCTCATCAAAATCAACACTCCGGCTTTTTTACAGGCTTTTAGGATCTTTTTTGACACAAAAAATCGGGACTGCCCCAGTTGCTCGATCAACTGCTCCACATTATTATACAACAAATCAAACAAATCGCTAGCATGTACGATTGTTTCTGTCTCTATGTTTTTCCCAGACCATTTTCTTCCTTCATTTTGGAAGATACTTTGTCTATTTTAACATAAATTACGCAATAACTATAGAATGTTTTTCATTTCCTGCTTCATTTGACTTGTTTTTTGGCTTTCTGCTGTCTCTGGTCGTTGTCTTTCTTTAAGGTAGGCTTAAGCTACTCCCTTTATTCTGTTCCTTGTACTCATTCGAAAGGAGATCGAACCAATGAATTTTTTCAAACGAGCATTAAAAAGTACCAAGGTAAAATGGGGACGATCCTTGCTATTATTTGCAGTATTTACAGCAATCCTCGTCTTTGTCCTTGCGGGATTAACCATACGTAGTGCCGCACAACAAGCAGCAGAACAAGCACAAAAAGATGTGGGGGCAACCGTCACTTTAAGTGCAAATCGTGAAGCAGCTTTCCAAAAACAAGAAGATACCACAGATTCTGAGTCAGGTGGTAGACCTGATCCTGGAAGTTTTTCACTCACGCCTGTTTCAGTCAGTGATGCCGAAAAGATCGCCGCTCTAGATAATGTGGCAAGCTATTCCTTTGAAAGTTCTGCGACAGCTTTAGCAAGTAGCGGCATTACCGCCATTTCAAGTTCTGATAGCACTGAAACGTCAGAGGAAACAGAAGCTGACACGATGCCAAACGATGAAAATATGGGTGGTGGAATGAATGGCAAACCACAAATGACTCAAGCAGATTTTCAAGTCAGCGGTGTATCTGACACAGCACAGACTAGCGGATTTACAGATGGCACAGCAAAAATCATCGAAGGTGAAGGCATCACCGAAAGCGATAAAGATACCAATAATGTAGTGATCGATTCCACTCTCGCTAGTGCTAATGACTTGGCCGTTGGTGATACTTTTGTTGTTACTAGCACAGAAGACGAAGACACCACTTATGAAATGACGATCAAAGGAATCTATGAGTCAAGTGAAACAAGCAGTAGTATGGGCATGAACTTCAATTTCATGAATCCAGCAAATACTCTATATACTTATTATACGTTTGCTAACACATTGAATGGCTCAACAGATGAGGAAACGATCGATTCTGCGGTCTATACACTTGCTGATCCGAATAAAATGGAAGCTTTCATCACCGAAGCTGAAAAACTGATCGATACGTCAACATTCAGTCTGCAATCAAATGATACGATGTTCCAAGCAATGCTTGAACCACTTAATAATGTCGCAAGCTTCTCACAAAATGTCGTCTTACTCGTTGCAGTTGCCGGAATCATCATTTTGACATTGATCATTATGATCACGATTCGTGAACGTCGCCATGAATTAGGGGTATTACTCTCATTAGGTGAATCCCGAAGTAAAATCATCCTTCAATTGTTCACAGAAGTGGCCATATGTATGATCGTTGCATTAGGTGTGGCTTCATTTACCGGAAATGTCGTTGCAAATACTCTCGGTCAACAACTCCTTGATCAACAAACCGAAACAACCACCAACTCACCGAGTGGTCAACAAGGAAACCAAATGCCTGGTGGCGGCAATCGCGGACCTGGCGGACAACCGGGTGGTACGAGTAATCCGTTTACTGTCTCAGAACAAGTAAGTGACCTCGAAATCGCGGTCCAACCCACTCAACTTGGTTTATTAGCAGGTGTCGCATTTGGGATCAGCTTACTCTCTGTTTTCCTAGCCTCCATCGGCATATTGCGACTAAACCCACGAAAAATCTTATTGAACTAAAGGAGGATATTGGATGTTACGTACAGAAAACTTGAGCTTCTGGTATCAAAATCCAGCAGAGGCGCTTTACAGAAATGTTGATTTATCATTTGAGAAAGGCAAGATGTATGCCATATTAGGCGCAAGCGGCTCAGGCAAAACGACCTTTCTTTCCTTGATCTCAGGACTTGATACACCGAAAGAAGGCACTGTTTATTATGAAGACCGTTCGTTAGCTAAAATAGGGTTGCGTAATTATCGTAAAAATGATGTATCGATCATTTTTCAGGCGTACAACTTGTTGCCTTACCTTTCGGCTGTCGATAACGTCATCGCTGCCATGGAAATTTCAAATACGCCAAAGAAAGACTACCGACAAGTGGCACTTGACCGACTCGCACGCGTTGGGATAAATGAAACACTCGCCAACCAGCAAGTGACGAAATTGTCTGGTGGACAACAACAACGTGTAGCAATCGTGCGAGCGATTTGTTGCGAACACCAATTGATCATCGCGGACGAACCAACAGGAAACCTCGATGAAACGACTTCACAAGAAATCGTTCAACTCTTCCAGGAAATTGCGCATGAACAAGATCGCTGTATCATCATTGTGACACACGAATTGGAAGTAGCTAAAAAATGTGATGACGTCATCGAATTAAAAAATAAAATGTTCACACCTATTCATTTTGAATAGCAAAAAAAGCGTCCTACCATTGAGGTGGACGCTTTTTTTACGAAAATTCTCAGCTAAAAAGATTACTTATGGTCTTTTTTTGAAAATTTTTCTTTTACATCTTCAAAACCTTCTTTGATCTCATCGCCGATATTACGAGCTTTGCTCTTGATATCTGCACCTACAGATTGGGCTTTACCTTCTGTTTCTTTGCTTTTGTCGCCTGTTGCTTTACCATAGGCTTCTTTGCCTTCGCCTGCAACTTTGTCTTTCAAATCTTTAGAGCGTCCTTCTAAATCTGCCATAATAATTCCTCCTCTAAAATTTGTCTTATCTAACTGTTTTTAGAGTAACACCAATTATAAAAACAAACAAACAGAATGCTTAAAGCGTTATTTAGTTGTTAATGATTTGTTCAAACGTTCCCCAAACTTTCACTTGTTTCTCTTGAACCATTAGTTTCCCATTGGCAATCACAGTATCGATCTCTAGCGTTTCTTTATCAAGAATACAAAGATCCGCATCCTTGCCAACAGCGATTCTACCTTTTTGCTCTAATTTTAGGATTCTTGCAGGATTACAAGTAACTGCTCGTAAAGCGATGTCTAGTGGAATATTTTCTTTTTGAACGGCTTCTTTTATACCAACAAGCAAGGACTTCGCGCTACCAACGCCCATTCCAATAAACCGATTCTCTTCATCGAAATACGGCAAACTGCCTTGTCCATCAGAGGTCAAGGTGAAATTATCGAGGGAGACTTGCGCTTCCAGTAATTGTTTCAATGCTTTACTAAAACGGACTTCGCCATCGGTCTTCTCCCAAAAATCAGGATCTTCACTTGCTGTGAAATCGATGGTTCCTCCTTTTTTCGCAAATTCGATACATGCCTCTAATAATTCAGTCGTCCGATTCGCATGAGTTGGGTAAAACTGAGTGATCGGAATCTCAGTTTCTTCAACGATTCGATCCAGTAAGTCGAGTTTTCTTTTTCCTCCACCTAGATGGACATTCACGATTCCAGCTTTACCTGATAACATGCCGCCAACACGCGCATCTGCTACTGCGTGAGCAAACTCTTCAAAGGTCGGTTGAGAAGAACGATGATCAGAAACAGCGATTTCTCCGATTCCGATGATTTTATCAATTGTCAAAAAGTCCTTGATCAATGAGTCTGTAACAGTCTTAACTGGTAAGCGATAGGAACCAACATAAACATAGGTAGACACCCCTTCTGCCTCTAACCCTCTTGCTTTACTGATCAAAGCAGTCATATCTCGCCCTTCACCATCTGTCCCGATACACCCTACGACCGTTGTGACACCAGCTGTGGTTAATTGGCTAAGGGTTACTTCAGGCGTACGGTTATGATAGCCACCCTCGCCTCCGCCTCCTAAAATATGGAAATGCGCATCAATAAATCCTGGGGTCAAAATTTTTCCATCCCCTGAAATTTCTTCCACGTTCAATTCCTCGTAACCACCGGATAATCGTTCTTCTAAGGCAACGATTTTATTCCCTGCCACTAACACATCTTTCTTACCAAGATATTCTGGTGCATAGACATCGATTTGTCGAATAAGTTTCATACGTGTCCTCTCCTTTATATAAATCACTGATACTGCCACCATTTTTCAAATGACTGAACAACAAACCATCGAACAGCCGTCAGCTCCTTAGGAAATAAGCGAGAAAATCCAAAATATGAAAATACTTTCGGCTTTTCTCGCTTATTCTCTCGGAGCTGCGCTCAGTTGGCACAGCTTCTCTATTTGATAAAAACAGTTTTTTTCTTTATTGAAGTCCGATTGCAATGGCTATCATAATGAAGATCGTTCCTAAAACAAAGAAGAAACCTTGCATTTTGATTTGGAATCTTGCCCATTTTGCCCATTCGATCCGTGCAACACCTAATACGCCGATCAAGCTAGCAGAAACTGGCGTGAAGGCGTCCATGAAGCCGGAACCTAATTGATAAGCCAAGACTGCAACTTGACGTGAAACACCAACTAAATCAGCTAACGGAGCCATAATCGGCATTGTCAATGCTGCTTGACCAGAATTTGATGTTACGACGAGGTTGAACAAACTTTGGAAAACATACATCGCCCATGCACCGATCACTGCTGGTACGCCAGTCAATGCTGTTCCAATACTGTGTAAAATCGTATTAAGCGCAGAAGGCACAGAGGCATCTGATCCACCTAATACAAGTAAGATACCTTTTGCCATCCCAACAACGATCGCCGTTCCAGCTAAATCTGCGGCACCTGATTGGAAAGATGATGCAATATCATTGACTGTCATACCATCAAGTTTGAATAGCACAGCAATGATCCCTGCGACTAACCCCATAACGAAAAATTGCGAGGCGATCTCTGGGATATAGTAGCCTTTTTGAGTGACTCCCCAAACGATCCAAACTAAGACGATCAGCATTTCTACTAAAATCAATTTGTGTCCTAGTGTAAATGGTTTTTGCTCATCAGACGTTTTCTTCAAGTGGTTACGGAAGTATTCATCTGATTTATACGTCAATGAACTTTCTGGTTTTTTCCGAACTTTTTCACCATAGATCATCAAATAACCAGCTGAAAGTGCAGTCACGACGACCCACATGATCAATCGGAACGTTGCACCCGATAAGACTGGAATACCTGCGATCCCTTGGGCAACTGCCACACTGAATGGGCTCATCCATGACGTGGCATTCCCTACTTGCGAAGCAACGTAGGTGACCGTGACGGCAACAATCGAATCGTAACCTAAAGCGATCACAAACGGCACCATCACCATTGAAAATGGTATGACTTCTTCAGCCATACCGAATGTTGCGCCCCCAAATGAAAATGCAAAGAATAATAGCGGTAAAGCTAAACGTTCTAGGCCACGCGTCTTATTGATAAAAGCATAAATACCTGCATCGATTGCACCCGTACGCATGATGATCCCAAAAGCACCACCAACGACTAAAATAAGTGCAGCGATTCCTACTGCTGATCCATATTTATCTCCTGATACAAGCCCTTCAAAAACAAAGTTCAAAAAGCCAAATCCACCAAAGTTATCTGTTCCCCATAGCTTCGCTGTTTTATGGAGTTTCTTTGATGTATCATAGATATCTTCCCCGTATTCATCATATAACACATCATCTGTCAACGAGATTTCATCTAACTTCTCTTGGCTCAAATTTTTTTCACCAGCTGCAAGGACATCTTCTAATCCCTCTTCAGGAACAGCTAGTTTTTCTCTTTCACTTGGATTATTTTGCAATTCTTCCAGTTGATCAAACACAAATGCCTTATCTAATTCATAGGCATAACGGAATGAATCTTGCCGTAATACCGTTCTTGTACTCGTTTCTCCATTTGCATCTTTGTATTCAATATCTTGCGTACTGAATCTCCCAGCTGGTACGATAAACGTCAATATCCAGGCAAGTACAACTACACCAAAAATAATGACATACGTATGCGGAGTTGTCATTTTGGTAAAGTCCCGTTTTTTCTTCAGCGAAGAATTTTTTTCCTTCAAAACTAGTTCTTCCTTTCTTGTTACATTTTTATTGATAATGAATAAGCAAATCGATTATACAGTAAAATGTTCTATACCACATGAATAAACAATTAAAAAATTTTATTGATTTTCATTGACTAAAACAAGCTTTTTTTCATAAATGCTTTTGTATCAGTCATTCTTCCTATAAAAAATGATTAAAATTCTTTTTCTATTTTTACAATTTGTGCGTTCTCGTCTGTATATTTTCATTTCTACTGACGAATAAAAAAAGATAATTTAGCATTTTGCGAATATTTATACATTTTTATTCCAATAATTTTACAATCGAATCCTCGTTTTAGTTCAATTTCTGTCATCATTTCTCCTTTCTTTTCATTTTCATTAGGTATCTTCATTGCAATATTCATAACAAATGTACTATAATTGGAGTGTAAAGAGTTTTGGGGAAGACTCTTTCATCAACGTGTATAAAGAGACAAGAAAGAATTATCTTAATTCTTTCTTGTCTCTTTTTCGGACTATTTTTATTTTATCTATTAGTGACTCTCAAATAAATGAAGCACTGCAAAATAGACGATCTGCTGCAACAACACTTGGGTCGCTAACGACGCAGTGCCGCATATTGCTAGTTCAAATTTAGGAAGCGTAAGGACTGCATCGCCTAGCGTTGCATAATTATCTAGTACCAGATCCGCGTATTCATATAGCCGTAATCCGCTACTATGTCTTGACTTGATACTTCGGGATAGATCAAATCCGGTGATCACGATCAACAGGTGCCCTTGTGCTTTGATCCATTCTGCTAATTCAATGATCGCAGGGTTTCTTCCTTCATTTGATAGAAGCAGAAAAATATCCTCTGGGTGCGTATTGATCTGCTCAATGATTGCATGACCAGTTCCTTCCAACGTCTCATAAATCCCTGCGGCGGGGTGCTCGATCAACTGACTAGGTAATATTTTCGGACATTGTTGCCAAAACTCATAAGCGACCCCTTGTAAAGTGCGACTAGCAAAAATATGTAAGCATCCGCCTAGGCGAATTTGTGTAGCGATCCATCGTCCTGCTTGTTCCATCAAAGGTTCTTCTATTCTTAATTTTTGTTCAAGCTGTTGGCAATAATCAAAATAGGGTAGGCTCATCTTTTTCTCCTCTTCTTCTGCTATTTCAGCATAGAGACAACTGTCAAAAGAAAAATACAAAAAGATGAAACGGAGTAAGCACTCAGTCTCATCTTTACCTTAACCACTTATTCATTACAATCACGAAAAAATCTGATGTAGCAGCATCATTATTTCTCCGGTTTTCATGTAATAGATAGGAACGATGTATTGTTGGAAGTTTTTGAAACTTTCCTAAACAAGCAACTTGCTTGAACGTACATCTTTTTTGACATAGCAAATAAACTGTCCCGCTTCTTCCGCTATTTCTCCTGATAAGGTAGAAAATACTCCTTAAATCAGGTACAATAAATGCGGTTGATGCGTTGCATCGACTATGGCAAAATGATCGGTCAGGGTGTATACGTGTGACTGGTCATTCCTTGATCGTTAGTTGCCGCTAAGGATCAAGGAGCCTTTTTTAGTTATTTCTATCTGCATCTATTGTAAGGAAACTGCTGAACAAGTGCAAGCATCAAAATATCAGCGGCCAGATCTTGTTTGTCTTTCCGAAACATCTTTCGATCGGCTTGAAGAGGCAGCATGCCGACCTTTTTTGACAACATGGAATCTTTTGAGCAGGTAAGGGATATAGGCAAAGAGGTACAGCACGAGAAATGCTGCTGCAAAAATAAATGCCTGTTGGTCGCCCCACAAAAGAACGATGATCAAACTGCTGATTGCCACTGTTGCCAAGTACCATATAAAAATCAAAAAGGTTTCTTTTATTCTGACCATATATAACATCGTAAATAAACTAATAAATAATACTGGCAGTAAAAACAGCCAATTATTTCCTTCCATCAACCATTTCAATCCATCAAGAAACGTTTGTGCACTATTGATTAGAATCCCCATGTATGCAATACACCCCATTTACTATTCTTTCTCATGATTTTATTTATCTATTTGTACTATTTTAGTCAAGAGAACGACTTAAATCAATGAGGTATTGTTTGAGCTGTTCGCTGATTTCAGGATGACCTAAGCCGTATTCGATACTTGTTTTTAGATAACCAAATTTATCACCAACATCGTATCTAGAGCCTTTGAATTCTCTCGCATATACGGGCTGTTTTTTATTCAACTCATCGATGGCATCCGTTAATTGGACCTCATTGCCAGCTCCAGGTTTTTGTGTCTCTAAAAGTTCAAAAATTTCTGGTGTCAACAAGTAGCGTCCGATGATCGCTAAATCACTCGGTGCTTTTTCAGGCGTTGGTTTTTCGACGAATCGCTTTACTTCATACAAACCCTCTGACTCTTTGACTTGTGGATCGATGATCCCATATTTCGATGTCTCTTCATGAGGAACCTTCATGACCGCCACAGTCGATCCACTTGTCTTTTCATAATCTAAAATCAATTGTTTTGTCAGTGGGACCTCATCTTCCATCAAATCATCACCGAGCATGACGATAAATGGTTCATCACCAACAAATGTCTTTGCTTGTAATACCGCATGACCAAGCCCTAGTGGATGAGATTGACGGATAAAATGAAGATTGACTTTTGTTGTTTCTTCGACTAGTTTTAGCAAATCTGTTTTATTCGATTCTTGTAAATTCAATTCTAATTCGATATTTGAATCAAAGTGGTCTTCGATCGGGCGCTTCTCTTTTCCAGTCACGATCAAAATATCTTCGATGCCAGATGCTAAAGCTTCTTCTACGATAAATTGGATCGTTGGTTTATCAACGATCGGCAACATTTCTTTTGCCATTGCCTTTGTTGCAGGTAAAAAACGCGTTCCTAAACCTGCCGCAGGAATGACTGCTTTTTTTACAGTTTTTTTCTCCATATGCGTATTTCCATACTCCATTCTGTTGATTTACTGAAATTCGTTTTCCATCTTACCATCACGCAACATGATTTCCTTTGCTGCTTGTTTGATGTCCTCGCCTTGATAAAGGACCTGATAGATCGTTTGAGTGATCGGCATTTCTACGCCTAGCTGTTCTGCTAATTCAACCGCCGCTTTGGTTGTCGCTACGCCTTCCACGATCATTCCCATACTTTCTAAGATTTGATCCAGCTTTTGTCCTTCACCCAACATATGTCCGGCACGCCAATTTCGTGAGTGAACACTTGTACACGTAACGATCAAGTCACCAACGCCACTTAATCCAATAAACGTTAGCGGATTAGCACCCATTGCTACGCCTAAACGACTGATTTCAGCTAATCCTCTCGTCATGATTGCCGCTTTCGCATTGTCGCCAAAACCAAGACCGTGGATCGCACCAGCACCGATTGCAATAATATTTTTCAATGCAGCTCCTGTTTCGACCCCGATCACATCATTATTTGTATAAATTCGAAAATAGTCGTTCATAAACAACTCTTGCACATAAGTGGCTGATTTTTGATCGATACTTGCAGCAGTGATCGTCGTGATATCGTGGACGGCCACTTCCTCAGCATGACTTGGGCCTGACAACACAACGATTGGTTGGCGTTTTTCTTCTGGGATCTCTTCAGCGATCACTTCGGAGATCCGTTTGTGTGTGTCTTGCTCCAATCCTTTACTTGCATGGATGATGACAGGTTTTGTCGTTAAATGTTGCACTAACTCTTGTGCGACGCTACGTATCGCTTTTGTCGGCACGACAAACAATACCGCATCTACCCCTTCGACCGCTTCAGCCAATTCTGTATAGCCAATGATCGATTCTGGTAAATGTAATTCAGGTAAATAGCGTTTATTCGTATGATACGTATTGATTTCTGTGATTTGTTCTGGAACATTCCCCCAGATACGGACATCATGCCCATTTTCTGCTAAGGTTTGAGCTAAAGCAGTTCCCCAAGAACCTGGGCCTAATACTGCAATCTTTTGTTTCATGGAAATTCCTCCAAAATTCATAGTTAATTTCTATTATAGTATAGATTGGCAAAATACTGGACTTATTTTCATTGTTTTTCGCTTTTGTTTTAAAAAGTGCCTAGATTATTGAGCAGTTTTTAAATCTTATCCTAACATAAAAAAAAATAATGTTGCAATAACGTACATTATGTTCCTTTAACCGATTTAGGCGATATACTATGTTCATAAGTTAACCAATAAAGGAGGTTAGTATTATGTGGCAAGTTATCCCACCAATGTAAAAATATTTACATAACCAAATTTTCAGTAAAAATGAAAGTCGGCAGTTGCTAGTCAACGTCGACTTTTATTTTTTTGCGGAGAAAACAATCGAACGGATAACTGTTCTTATCCATCCATTGATACAAAAAAGCGAGAATCGAACAGTTGCTCGATTCTCGCTTTTTTAATTTTATTATGATCATTGTACTGAACGATTATATAAATCAGCCAATCAATTCCCAAGGTCCCCATTGCTCTGTTCCTGGTTCATTTCCTTGTGTCCACCATTTTGCACGGTAAGTATTTCCGTTGTGAGTGACAACATCACCTAGAACATAGACCTTCGTCGCATCCCATGCAGCGATTGCTGGTGCTTCTGCTGTTGTGATAACCAATGCTTCACTTGCTTCTGAGACATTTCCTGCTGCGTCAAAGGCTTTTACTGTGTATGAATATTCGGTGCTTGCAGTTAAGCCAGTATCTGTAAATGCATTTGTAACTGTTTCCCCTACTTCTTTACCGTCACGATAGATAACGTATCCGGCTACGCCAACGTTATCGCTTGAAGCAGTCCATGTCAATAAGACACTCTTATCAGTGATTGTCGAAGCGGTCACATCTAATGGTGTAGATGGCGCAAGTACATCTGCTGGAGGTACTTCTAGAGTTTCGATCACTAATGCTTTGCTTACTTCGGAAACATTACCTGCTGCGTCAAAAGCTTTCACCGTATATGAATATTCTGTTGTTGCTTCCAACTCTGTATCAGTAAATGCGTTCGTCGTTGAACGTCCTACTTGTTTGCCATCACGGTAAATATAATAACCAGCTACGCCACGATCATCAGTAGATCTTGTCCATGATAACGCAACCGTTGAATGTGTCGCTGTTCCTGCTAAGTTAGTTGGTTGTGATGGTTTTTCTGTATCTGGCGTTTTTTCTTGGAATAGATCTTTATACGCATTCGCAAATGACTCATTATACATCACACCTGCTGAATTTCTTCCTTCATCCCAGTTGATACTCCAAGTCATCAACCCTTTCAGCGGTGTTTGATCTTTTTCCATTTGTTCAAATACATCATAAACTTTCGATGGTTCTTTTACAAAGCCATTTGCTGCTGCATCAACGTTTGCTGGAATACCTAAAGCTAAGCGGTTCGCTGGGATTTGAATAAATCCTCCACTTCCTTCATTAAAAGCTTTTGAGATTCCATATAAGAATTCAAATTTTTTGCTGTCGTTGTTTTGAGCGATCCATTCAGTTCCAACACTGATACCGTCTCCTGCTTGATTGTACAACTGAGGTGCGATAAAGTCATACTCTTCTTCCAACGCAGTGATATAAGGAACATATTTTCCTTGTGTTCTTAAATAGGGAAATTCTGGTGCCATTGAGATAATGAAATGTTTTTGTTCTTTCTCAAAATGCGCACGTACGATTTTCAGAGCAGCTGGAATCACTGTTTTATTGTCGCCTGCATCTACTGCCGTTTGTTCTAGATCGATATCCAAGCCATCAAATCCATAGACTTCTACAAGACGAATGATTTCATCTGCAAAAGCTTGTTCTTCCCCTTTATGTAATTCAATATGGGAATCTGCGCCCCCAAGTGAAATAAGCACTACACGATTTTCCGCATTCAATGTCGCTACTTTTTGTCTAAATTCAGTATCAGACATATTGTACGGTTTGAACGTTGGAATACCATCCCCCTTCATGAAGGATACAGCAATCACATTATAAAACGGATTAACTTTCGCCAAATCAGTATCCGCTGGACGTCCTCCTTGGTAACCAGCTCCTTGCTCAGGCATCCAGTTATGATAATACCCTACTGATACTTGACGATTTGAGATATCTGGCATCACATCTGCTGCATCTGCTGCAAATACATCCGAGCCGCCTCCAATCAAACAACCTAATAGACCAACTGAGAATAACAACGTTTTCTTGTTCATTTTTTCCCTCCTAATTTTGTATTACAGAACAAATTAAAACATGTTTTTTTCTGACATTTTATTTTTGTAGGGTATTGCAACAAAAAAAGATTCTCTCTTAAAAATCGCACTTATTTAACAAAAGGGCGCATATATGAAAACATAACATTCACATAACTACATTATGCTATTATAGTCATATAAAAAAACAGCTTCTGGAGGTATTGAGCATTGACAGAACATGCTGCTCTAATTCGCAAACTAAGAAAAGATCGTGGACTAACACAAGAACAGTTGACTGAAGGCATCTCGCAAAGAGGAACTTTAGCAGCCTTTGAATCCCGTGGAACAAAAATCGGTTTTGAACTATTAGTCAACTATCTTGATCGTATGAACGTCACACTTGAAGAATATCAATTTTTGTTGAATAGCAATTCACTTTCGAATAAACAAAAATTGACGAATTATCTGATCAACTCGAAAAAGATCACACCTGCACAAGAACAAGAATTATTGAATGAATTTGAAAAAACTGGTAATATTTATTATCGCTTGATCTATGCCCAAAGAAAATTGATTTCAAATTATCTTTACAGCACCATATTTACCTCGGCAATGAAAGAAGAAATAGCTATCATTAAGACATATCTTGAAAAAATTGACACGTGGGGACATTTTGAGTTAGCAATTTTTTCAAATTGTTTATTTATTTTTGACGATGACTACATTATCCATTCATTTCAAAAGAGTGTCATTAAAATGAAAGCCTACATAGATAGTACCTACTATTCGGAACATCTTTCTATATTTATCTTGAACGGGATTCGTCTATCTTTCAATCGAGAGTCCTCGAGACTTCGCAAATTATTTCTAGAAAAACTAAAAATGCTCGCGAATACACACAAACAATCTTTAGATTTAGCACACTACAAAGTCTTTACTGCGCTCGATCGTTTGGCAGATGGTCAAAGAAGTGCTTGTAAAGAAGTTGAAGAAGGAATTCATTTCTTTGACTGGTTAGGCTTGACCTCTACGACAGAATATTTGATCAGCTTAAAAGACAAACTAGCTGAACAGTATAATGAGTCAATCTATACGGAAAGTCGAACAGACCGAAAAGTCATCGTAAAAAGCAAACGTGTCCCATCAACGTAATCGATCCAATAAAACGACAAACCAAAGCACTTAGCCTTTATTTTCTCGATAATGACTAAGTGCTTTTTAGTTATCTCGTCATTCTGTAGGTTCCACTTGAATGACGGAATTTCACACGATGACTACTTATAGCTGGAGCAGTTCGCCAGCGACCAATCTTTTTTGTTGCAATAACGTACAATTTTTTAACACTAAAAACATATCAGTTATGATAACAATTGTACGTTACATAAAGAAAAAATCATTGGAGGAAACATCATGAAAAAATGTACATTAATAGGTTTAGGATTGATTTTAGAAAGTATTGGAGCAAGCACGTTCACTTCGATCGATGTCGCTGCTCATGGTTACGTTTCGCAACCAGCAAGTCGCGGTTATCAAGGGAGCATTGACAAAAACAGCAACTATAATGCAGCATTCAAAAAATACGGAGCTGTCATCAATGAGCCCCAATCTCTTGAAGCACCAAAAGGATTTCCAGCTGCTGGTCCTGAAGATGGACAAATTGCTTCTGCAAATGGCGCTGTCGGCGATTTCCTATTAGATCAACAAACGGCATCTCTATGGACAAAACAACAAATGACAGCTGGTGCAAATGACTTTACTTGGACATTCACTGCTAATCATGCGACAACGAAATGGCATTATTACATGACAAAAGCAGGTTGGGATCAAAATGATGCGTTGACAAGAGATGATTTGGAATTCATTGGTGAAGTCTCAAATAATGGTCAATTATCTTCTACTAACCCGACTCATTCCATCAACATTCCTAGCGATCGCTTAGGCTATCATGTGATCTTAGCTGTTTGGGATGTTGCTGACACTAAGAATGGCTTCTACAACGTCATCGATGTCGATGTCAAAGGTGAAACTTTATTATCTGACTTACAAAAATAAAACAATACGATTGAACGAAAAAGAGTACCTCTATATTTGGCTAGGTACTCTTTTTTTGTGATTTCTTAAGTTTTACTAAAATATGCTGTTTATGAAAAGGCTTGTTCTCTTTTCATTCTAAATTTCATAAGCTACAATATGAGAGTACCTAGTTATATTATCGTTGGATTTCTCGTTGCAAGTTCATTTCATTGCTTTAAGAATATCTATTTATCATATATCGGTTGGACTATCCTTTGGTTTATGCCGACAGACGTTAGAACAAGATTGGGTAACTCGTTTTTAGGAGGAAATTTTATGATTCAGTTATTGCGCTATGCGAAAGACTATCGAAAACAAATCATCCTAGGTCCTGTGTTCAAATTCTTAGAAGCTGTCTTTGAATTGATCTTACCTTTGATGATGGCTTCGCTGATCGATAATGGGTTGAAAATGAACAATCGTGAAGTGATCATCAACATGGGTATTTGGATGATCGCCATGTCAGTGATCGGACTGATTTGTGCCATTATTTGTCAATATTACTCATCCATTGCCTCTCAAGGTTTTGGGACAGAACTTAGGAACCAACTTATCAAAAAAATCAATACATTTTCTCACAGTGAATTAAATCATTTTGGCACCGATACGTTGATCACGCGAATGACAAATGACATCAATCAACTACAACTGGCACTCGCAATGGTGATTCGTTTATTGATCCGTGCCCCTTTTTTAAGTATTGGGTCTGTGGTAATGGCTTTTGTGATCGACTGGCAAGTTGGACTATTCTTCTTAGCTTTGTTACCTATTTTTTCAGTCATTTTATACTTTATTATCCGTAAGACGATTCCCCTCTATCAAAAAGTCCAAGAAAAATTAGACGGTCTGAATGAGACTGTCAGCCAAAATTTAAGTGGTGTTCGTGTGATCCGTGCATTTTCTCGCACAAACAAAGAAATCAAAACATTTGATGAAAACACTGATGTCTTGGCAAAAAATTATTTACGTGTGTCTAATATCTCTGCTTTACTTTCCCCAGCTACGACATTGATCATGAATGTCGGCATCATCTGTTTATTGACTGTCGGTGGGATCAAAGTAAATATCGGTTCCTTACAACAAGGACAAGTCTTAGCACTGATCAACTACATGAATCAAATGTTACTTGCCCTGATCGTTGTTTCAAATCTTGTCGTGATCTTCACACGTGCAGAAGCTTCCGGCAAACGGGTCAAAGAAGTTTTAGATACTGAAAATAGCATCACTGATCCTGAAAGTTCGCTTGAACCAACGATGGATGCGGAAGATATCTTACAATTTAAAGACGTAGATTTTCGTTATACACCAGAATCAGGTCTATCCCTGCAAGGAATCAACTTCAAACTGAAACGCCAGACAGTTCTAGGGATCATCGGACCAACTGGTAGTGGGAAAACGACATTGACGCAATTGATCCCACGCTTTTATGATGTTAGTTCGGGCGCAGTGATCTTTAATGAGCAAGACGTTCGTGACTGGCCATTAGATGTTTTACGGAGCCAAATCTCACAAGTCCCACAAACAGCCGTCTTGTTTACTGGAACGATTCGTGACAATCTTCAGTGGGGCAAACCAGAAGCGACAGACGCAGAATGTTGGGAAGCTTTAGCGATTGCGCAAGCCGAGGATTTTGTTCGCCAATTGCCAAAAGGATTGGACACAAGAGTCATGGAAAATGGGAAAAACTTTTCCGGTGGACAAAAACAACGTTTGACGATTGCCCGCGCGTTGATTGCCAAACCAGCCCTCTTGATTTTAGATGATTCATTAAGTGCGTTGGATTACCAAACAGATTTAAACTTACGAAAAGCGCTCCAGTCTTCCCTTGATACAACGGTCATCATTATTTCTCAACGGATTCGTTCGATCCAACAAGCGGAGCGTATCCTCGTTATGGATCAAGGTCAAATCGTGGCACAAGGAACACATGATGAACTACTGGATCACTCGTTTGAGTATCGTGAAATCGTAGCATCTCAGGAGGAGGAATAAGATGAAGTCGAAAAAATTATCCATGCAAACCCTCAAACGCTTTGTTCCCTATCTGACTGCACATCCACGAGAAATTTGGCTGGCTGTCTTGTTGGGGATCATCAATGGTGTTGCTACCGTCGTCATGACACTACAAATTGGTCAAAGTATCGATCAAATGGTTGGGATCGGCCAAGTCAACTTTACTCGGTTGGCCCAATTACTTTTGATGTTCGGCGGGATCGTATTACTGAATGTCATCAGCCAATGGTTGATCCAAGTATTGAGTAATCGATTAGCATACCTATCTGTTGCTAATCTAAGAAAAGATGCCTTTGCTCGTTTGAATCTTTTACCTTTAAGATATTACGATCAAAATTCCCATGGGAACATCGTCAGCCGCTTTACGAACGATATGGACAACATCTCCATTGCAATCTCGGCGGCGTTCAATCAATTGTTTTCTGGCGTGGCGATCATTATCCTCTCCTTGATTTTCATGCTCAACTTGAGTCCATTATTGACCCTTGTTGTGATCTGTTCGACACCGATCATTTTCTTAGTTAGCTGGTTAGTTGCACGAGCTTCTCAAAATGATTTTGATAACCAACAAAAAATCATCGGAAATATCTCAGGTTTTGTGACGGAACGAATCGGTAATCAAAAAATCATCAAAGCGTTCCAACAAGAAGAAGTCAATCAACAACAATTCAGCGCATTGAATGCCGATCTATATGAGAAAGGACAACGTGCGCAGTTTTCTTCTTCATTGACGAACCCTTCTTCTCGTTTTGTCGATCACTTAGCCTATCTTTCCATCGGATTGATTGGTGGGTTACTTGCATTAAGAAGTGATTCAACGATCACTGTTGGTATTATTTCAAGCTTTACGATCTATTCTAGTCAGTTTTCAAAACCGTTTATTGAATTGTCAGGTATCACCACGCAGATCCAAACAGCTTTTTCTGGTTTAGAACGAGCTTTTGAATTGATCGACCAACCGGAAGAAACGCCTGATGAACCTTTTGCTTATCAACTTGATCCTAAAACGATCAAAGGCGAGGTCGCTTTCAAACATGTTTCTTTCTCGTATGAGCCACAACAACGCTTGATCGAAAACTTTAGCTTTGTTGCCAAACCTGGGCAAACGGTCGCAATCGTTGGTAAAACTGGTGCGGGTAAATCGACCTTAGTGAATTTGTTGATGCGTTTTTACGATGTTAACTCTGGAACGATCACGATCGACGATTATGATATTACTCAAATCGCTCGTGACTCCTTACGTAAGAGTTTTGGTATGGTCTTACAAGATACATGGTTATTCGACAGTACGTTACGAGAAAATTTACGTTACGGAAAACCGGATGCAAGTGATGAAGAAATCAATGATGCACTCAAATCAGCATATATGTACGAATTCGTCCAACGCTTACCTGAAAAACTAGATACACGTATCGGTGGACAAGGATTAAAAATCTCCGATGGGCAACGCCAACTACTAACGATCGCGCGTACCATGATCAGTAATCCACCGATGTTGATACTTGATGAAGCGACAAGTTCTGTGGATACATTGACGGAAAAGAAAATCCAAAATGCCTTTCTAAAAATGATGGAAGGAAAAACCAGTTTCGTGATCGCCCATCGCTTATCGACGATCAAAAATGCCGATCAGATCCTCGTCATGGATCAAGGAGCAATCGTAGAAATGGGTATGCATGACGAATTATTGAAGATCGCAGATGGGAACTATCGTCAGCTTTATCAAGCACAATTTACTGGATCAGCTGAAAAATAATGAGCATTTGTAGAGAGAAGTCGGAACAAAAATGTTTCGTCTCCTATAGATAAAAAAACAAGCAGTCTTCTGGGATGGGAAGACTGCTTGTTTTTTTATTTTGTATGCGTCGTTAAACTCCGCAAAATTCTTTTATATGGCATGGCACGCCCAATCACGTAGATCATGATTGATTGGATTGGCACCCAGATAATGGCTCTTAATAAACGTGGTCCCCAAAATACCCAGTTCATCGGTACTTGGTACATAATGACTAACCATAGTGGTGTCAGGATCAAACTAATGAGCACTGTCACACTAAGTGTTGCTAAGATCGCATTTTTCCAAGTGATCTCTTTGCGATAGAAAAAGAAACCATAAATCGCTCCTTCAATAAAAGCATTCAACGTGAAGCCGATGAAAAAGACAGATTTAGGAAATAATGCCATACCCACGACATCAGCTAAAACAGACCCGATCCCTGTCCAAAATGGGCCAAATAAAATACCCATGACCACTTGGGGAATGAATGTTACACTGATTTTGAGTAATGGTGTTTCAAATGAAACTAAGCGAGACAGCGTGACCATCAAGGCGATCAACAGTCCCATGATCGTAATCATACGAGCATCTAAACGATTTTTCTTCATTTCTAGCATCTCCTTTAAGAGCTGCTACATGTTTCATGCAGCGAATGCGAAAATAAAACCGCGAACAAATGTCCTTCGTCCTAGAGGCAACATCCCATCCTCTAAGCACTTAACGCTTTACTTTCTACTCTGTTGATAGTGGGAATTTATCCCAGACAAACTATAGCATAGAAAAGGATTCTGTGTAAATAAAAAACTAATATTTCTATCAAAAACAATTCATTAGTTCGTAACGTAACAGACATTTAACAAACAAATCCTAATGAATAACCACAAAACACGAATTTTTATAGATGGTTGGGAAAAGGAATCTTGCTGCCCTCTTCATGGATGACTTCTCGGAACTTGAAAAACCCTGCTTCAAGTCCTCGCAATAAAACTTCTGCGGTACCGATATTCGTTGCTAAAGGGATATCATAAACATCAGCTAATCGGATCAACGCAGTCACATCAGGCTCATGCGGTTGAGCCGCTAAAGGATCACGAAGGAAAATCACTAGATCCAATTCATCTTCCGAGATCATCGCCCCAATCTGTTGATCCCCGCCTAAAGGCCCTGAGTTGAATCGATGGACGGATAGTCCTGTCGCTTCTGCAATCTTTTGTCCGGTCGTCCCTGTCGCGAATAGTTCATGTTGTTCAAGTATCGTTTTATAGGCAGTAGTAAATTTGATCATCAATTCTTTTTTGCGATCATGTGCAATCAATGCTATCTTCATCTGTCATCGCTCCTTTTCTACCAGTGTAACAAATTTCTTTCTGGTTTGATATTCTACAACTTCCTATACAAACATATTAAGGACTTCTAGTACATCAACCCATGTCAGAATAGCCCATTGTTCAATTTTTATTATGTTTCTAGCGGTGTAGTCAATTGAACGCAACTGATGTGTAACAACTTGTCCAGAAATTATTTGTGGTTCTTTGATCTTAATATATGTATCAAATTTTCTTTCCTCTAGCTGAATCAAAATCCAGCCACACAATATCTTTTTGCTTTGGATCATCCATTTATTTATAGTTCCTCTCCCTCAAGGTCCATTTCATCCCACTCTTTATCTTCTTGGGTAATTGACTCTCTAAAGACTGCCCATGCCTCTGGACTCTTGAAAATATCTTCTTTTTTGGGCTTTAATACATATGTTTCACCTATTTTTATAATCGTATATATTTTTCCAACTTCTGGAGAAATATCTTTGGGAAAAATCGCTCCTACAGAATTTCCAATCTTTCTAACAGTCGTTTCCATTATTATCATCTCCCAGCTCATGTTAAATTGAATTTATCTTCATTTAACATGAAAATCAAATTTTGGTTTCTTGGTTGCCTCCTTTTTATATCTCTTAATATCTACAAAGTATTATACGCTCTAAGATAGTGAATACACGGTAAATCTTTGATAAATCGAGCAGTAAAAGCCCCCAAATTAAATTGCCATATTGCTGGAGTTTTCTCTCATTATTGAAAGATTTGCTTCATGAACATCATTTATTCTATTTTGTACACATTGACGAAAGATTCCACGAATTCTTGTTCATTGTGACATTGATTATAGATAGCGCTTTCAACTATACTAAACACATCAAATAAAAGAAAAAAGAAAGCGTGGTTTGTTCGATGGTAGAAATGGCTCTGAAAAATGTATACAAGAAATATGATAACGCAGAAAATTATTCTGTTACTGACTTTAACTTGGCAATCAAAGATCGTGAATTTATCGTATTCGTTGGTCCTTCCGGTTGTGGGAAATCAACGACACTTCGTATGATCGCTGGTCTTGAAGATATTTCTGAAGGTGAATTGAACATCGGCGGCAAAGTAATGAATGATGTTGCTCCTAAAGATCGTGATATTGCGATGGTATTCCAGAACTATGCCTTATACCCTCACATGACGGTGTTCGACAACATGGCGTTTGGTTTGAAATTACGTAAATATGACAAAGCAGACATCAAACAACGTGTGGAAAATGCTGCGGAGATCCTTGGTTTGACTGAATACTTAAAACGGAAACCAGCTGCTCTTTCAGGTGGACAACGTCAGCGTGTGGCTTTAGGTCGTGCCATCGTACGTGATGCAAAAGTCTTCTTGATGGATGAGCCATTGTCAAACTTGGACGCGAAACTACGTGTTGCTATGCGTGCCGAAATCGCAAAATTACACCAACGTCTAGAAACGACAACGATCTATGTTACCCATGACCAAACAGAAGCGATGACGATGGCAGATCGTATCGTTATCATGAAAGATGGATTTATCCAACAAATCGGTTCACCGAAAGAAGTTTATGATACACCAGTCAATATGTTTGTCGCTGGTTTCATCGGCTCACCTGCCATGAACTTTTTCAGTGTCACACTAAACCAAGGCGTGATCTCAGATGGCCATGGGTTAAAACTAAGAATCCCTGAAGGTAAAAACAAAGTCTTGGTTGAAAAAGGCTACGAAGGAAAAGAACTTGTCTTTGGTATCCGTCCAGAAGATATCCATAGTGAGCAAGTCGTTTTGGATGCCTCACCAGAAACCGTCGTCAATTCAGAAGTTGTCGTATCCGAATTACTTGGTGCAGAAACAATGCTTTATACTCGCACTGGAACAACAGAGTTCATTTCAAAAGTTGACGCTCGCGACTTCCATAAACCAGGAGAAATGATCGATCTTGCCTTCAACATCAATAAAGGGCATTTCTTTGATAAAGATACAGAAGACGTCATTACGATCCCATAATCTATAAACAATCGATGATAAATAAAAGTCCCAACGATCTTGTGATCGTTGGGCTTTGTTTTGATTTCTTCAATAACTAAACAGTTCTTTTGATCGTTCCTTGCATGATCTCGTTCTTTTGCTGTTTTTTTGCGGCAGTGAAAACTGGTACGTCGAAAAATTTGCTTAATGTACCAGCGATAAAATAAGCAATATTGTAATCCACTAAACTGTGGATCAAACCACCGATCCCCATCAAGATGAATACTGTATAGAAGTACCCTTCTGCGTAGTATGTTTCAGGCATGTTTCCAATAAAGAAGAACACACTGACGACAATCATCTCAACAATCGAATGGATCACACCAATTAGGAAATTAAATCCTTGAAAGCGCCAGTTCAATAAAGTGAACTCTCCGTCTTTTAAGACGATTCCTGGTTTTTTTTGTAAATACCATGCGCCGATCAGCGCAAACACCAAATGAGACAATGCGCGAAGTGCAATAATCACTGGTGTAGTCAAGAAGAAGCCAAATGTTGTACCTAGTTCTACTGCAACAGCGACACCTGGTGAAAAGAACATTGCGATAAATAATGGCACATGGGAAGCAAGTGTAAATGATGCAGGGGGGATCACGATTTTAGGCATGATCATCGGGATAAGAATCCCCATCCCAATCAGCAAAGCGGAAATTGTCAGTTTTCTTACAGAATTTGTTTTCATTTTTTTACTCCTTAACGTGTCTTGACACATTCATTTTGACTTATTGTACTGCTAAATCATCAATGTGTCAAGACACCTAAAGGCAAAAAGAAGCAGACACCTTACATCTTCTAAAGTCGAGTAAGTACGCCAAAAAAACTGTTTTTAAGATAATAAGAACCTCTTGAAAAAAATAGCTAAGCTTATTTTCTCAAGAGGTGTCTGATGATTCATCTTTTAGACGTTTTTTCATGTCTTAGACTGATTGCTTTATTTCTTTAGCTGCTCCATTGCATTGCTTAGTGCAGCAAATTCTTCTAAAGAAAGTGTTTCGCCTCGTCTTTTCGGATCGATCTCTGCCTTAGAAAGACTTTCGGTCAACCAATTTTTTGTTTCTTCATCTTTCCCATAAGCATGCTGCAAGTTATTCCATAAGGTTTTTCTGCGCTGTTGAAACGCAGCTTTGGTCAAACGGAAAAAGGCTTGCTCATCTGTCACAGAAACTGCTGGTGTTGCTCGTCTCGTCAATTTCAAAATCGCTGAATCCACGTTAGGTTGTGGAACAAAAACAGTTTTTGGAACAATAAACGCTAAGCTGGCTTCCATGTAATACTGGACAGCAATCGACAACGAGCCATATGCTTTTGTTCCAGGTTTAGCTGAAATACGATCGGCCACTTCTTTTTGCATCATCACGATCATTTCATCGACAACGACTCCTGACTCAAGAAAATGCATCATGATTGGTGTCGTAATGTAATAAGGTAGATTCGCAACTACCTTCAAAGGTAGTTTTTCTTTGAATTGTGTACTTATTGCCTCTGCTAAATCGGTTTTTAAGATATCTTGATGGATGACTGTCACATTTTTATAAGGCGCAAGTGTATCCGCCAAAACAGGGATCAATCGGTCATCGATTTCAAAGGCGACCACTTGCTTGGCGTGACGTGCAATCTGCTCTGTCAATGCACCGATCCCTGGTCCTACTTCGATCACATTAGTTTGCTGATCGATTTGACCAGTCTCAATGATTTTTCTAAGGATGTTCGGCTCTGTCAAAAAGTTTTGCCCTAAGCTTTTCTTAAAAGAAAAACCGTGTTTCAATAAAATCTCTTTCGTTCTAGTGGGTGTTGCAATGTCCCGATATTCACTCATAATGATCCTCCACTTTTTTCATTGCCTGTTTAAACTCGTCTAACGTAATCCGGAACATGTTCAACCGTTTCTCCAATTGTTTTCCGTTGGTATAGCCGATGCGTAATTCGTCACCTAACATTTCCCGCTTTTCTTTTGCTTGAGGTCCTGCAATCAAACCTTGTGTCACAAGCATTTGTCTAGTGATTTCTGGTGTTTGTTCCTCATCATCGACTGGCGTGACGACTTTTTTCAATGCTTCTAAGATCGCCGTATCACTCGCATGCTCGACCCCTAAACTCCCTTTCTTCTTCGGGACTGCTTGATTCCTCGGTAAAAAGGCGTGTTTTGCTTGTGGTACAACTTCCATGATCGTTTTACGGATTTTTTCACCTGAAAAATCTGGGTCTGTAAAAATAATGATGCCTCGAGTTTCCTGCGCATGTTCGATCTGCATCAATATTTCTTCGTTGATCGCTGATCCAATGGTTTCTATCGTGTCGGCTTCAACCACTTCTTGTAATCGTCTCGTATCGTCTTTCCCTTCGACGACAATGATTTCTTGGATCTTTAATTTAGTCATGCTCTGCTAATCCAAACAAACGATGGGCGTTTTCCCATGTCTGTGCAGCTACTTCTTCCATCGGTAGCTGACGAAGTTCTGCGATCTTTTCTACTGTGTAACGTGTATAGCCCGGTTCATTTCTTTTGCCACGATACGGTACAGGTGCTAAATAAGGTGCATCCGTTTCGACCAACAGCCGATCCAATGGTACATTTGTGGCAGCTTCCTGCACATCTAATGCCTTTTTGAATGTGACTACGCCACTAAAGGAAATGTGCATCCCTAAATCAAGGAAACGTTTTGCCCACTCAAAATCACCACTGAAGCTATGCATGATCCCACCGATATCTCGGATGTCTTCTTCTTTTAAAACCTTATACGTATCTTCTAACGCATCTCTCGTATGGATGCTGATCGGTAGGCGCATCTCTTTAGCGATCGCGATCTGTCTTCGGAAGATTTTGTCTTGGACTTCTTTAGGATCTTCCATCCAGTAGTAATCCAATCCGATCTCACCTAAAGCAACTACTTTGGGTAAAGTCAATTGTTCTTGTAGTTTATTTTCGATTTCTTTCGTATAGCTGCCAGCTTCCGTGGGATGCCAACCGATAATGCTATAAATATTTGGGTAATCTTGACTAAGCATCAAAGACTTTTCGATCGTCGGCGTATCAAAACCTACGACTGCCATTTTAGTCACACCTAGTTCTTCTGCACGCTGGATCGTTTCAGGGATATCCTCATTGAATTGTTCTGCGTTCAAATGAGTATGAGAATCAAATATCATTTTTATCTCTCCTTTTCATTCATTACTTTAGCATATAAATAGGCTTTAAAGAAGTCTCAACGACTAAAAAACATGATATCTGTTACGAAAAAAACAAGACGGGATAAAAGTGTTCTCCTTAGAGAAGTCACTTTTATTCCCGTCGTTTATTCAGTGTTAGAGGACGCAAGAGAACTAACGTCTCCACTTTTTCAATCGAAACTTATTTACTTTCCGATTGTCTTTTTTTGTAATAAAACACAGGCACACCTAACAATGTCACTAAGATGCCGATCATCGCTAGATTCGTTTGTGTGATCAGTGTCATTCCTAAAATAAAGATTGCTCCTAAGATCGCGATGATCGGTATCACCGGATAGAAAGGCACTTTATAAGGACGAGGCATTTCAGGCGCTTTCTTTCTTAAAATGAATACGCCAATGAAAATCAATAAGCTAAATAGCCACATCACAAAAATCAGCATATCCGTCAGAAAATCAAATGATCCTAAGCTCATCATGATACATGCAATCGCTAGTTGGAATAACGCAGGTACATATGGAACCGTGAAATTTTTTGAGAGCTTCGATAACTGTTTACTGAATGGCAATTCATTTTCTAATGCCATTGCATAAGGGACGCGAATTCCGGTCAGTGTATAACCATTCAATGCCCCATAAACAGAGATCAAAATACCGATCGTAACAATTTTCCCTCCCAATTCACCGAAGATAACGGCAGACGAATCAGAGGAAGCATTCAAGTTTCCAGCAATTTGATCGATCGGTAATGTTTTCAAAAAGACGAAATTGATCAATAAGTAGACGAATGTCACAAAACTTAATCCTAGAATAATTGCTTTTGGCAAATCCTTTTCTGGACGCTTCATTTCTCCTGCCATCGCTCCAACACCTAACCAACCATCGTAAGCAAAAAGTGTTGCCAACAAAGCACCGCTTAGTCCTTCTGCCCAGGAAACACCTTGACCTGCTTCTACTGGAAATAATTGAACCGTCCCTTGTCCAGGTGTCAAAAGACCCCAAATGACGATCACTGCAATCGGGATCAACTTGATCACTAATGTAACAGATTGAACATAAGCACCAACTTTGGTTCCTAGGAGATTCAACCCAGTGATAGAAAGTGCCGTAATAATCGCGATCACTAATAAATAATTAGCTGGTAGTTGCAAAAGATTGATCAGCTGTGTCGCAAAGATGATCGACAGTGCCGCGATGTTGGCTGGAAAGTAGATCAAACTTTGTGCCCAGCCTAATAGAAAACTTGGTAACTTACCGTAAGCTGCTTCAATATATTTGACTGCTCCACCGGTTTCAGGAATCGCAGTGGCTAATTCAGCTACCGTTAGGCCGGCACAGATCGTTAAGAACCCTCCTAACAACCACGCGAGTAACGTCAAACTTGTTGATTGTGTACTTGCCACTACCGCTGCTGTTTTAAAAAAGACGCCGGCGCCAATCACAGTTCCCATCACTGTAGATAGTGCACCAAACAAATTGATCTCGCGTTTTAATTTCCCTTTCATCCTCTTCCTCATTTCGTATTTCTTTTTTATTTTTTTCAGTATAACTGAGAACTTTTCGTTTTACCATTCTTTTCAGAAATTTTTATTGAAAAACATCCCTCTTAAGACGGATGTTTTTTTGCTATATCTTCTATAAAATAGGACTACTTGGAATTGTAAGGAGGTAACCAGATGGATTTTCAATCAATCGATCCAAAATTAGCCACTTATTTAAAAGATAAAGGTGCTACTCTCTTTCCACAAAAAGAACAAAAGCAATCCAAGCTACATTGGTTATTGTTGATTTTATTTGGTTGGTTAACGATTGCGACATTTACGCAACAATTGCTATTGATGGCTGGTTTTCTTCTCATTGCGGCCTTGATCAAAGGACCTGGGATGTTGTTGTGGGGAATCGTCTATTCCTTTCTTGTTGGTTTGTTTCCGCCCATTGCTTTTTTACTTTCTGTCCTCTTTTTACTATTGAATGTCCAAACGATCGTCAAAAATTGGCGCGTTACGATGGTCGGGATATTTTTCTATGGCTATCCTTTAGCAATGAACGCTTTGCGTCACTTGAACGATTGGGATACGACATGGTTCTTCGCTATTAGCTTACTGGTAGGTTTAGTGATTTTACACACGCTATTGCTCAAGATCTATGCACGTTATGGCAATAGCCGTCTGGTTGCTTGGTATATTTTATGTATTCCTTTTTCAATCGTAGCAGCTTTATTGCCAACAAAAGTCAAACAACGGTTAAAACTAAAGAAAGTCGGACGATGATTTCTCATCGTTCGACTTTTTTGACTGTCTCTAAAACGACTCTAGTGATGAATCGCTCCTGTGAATTTCATTCGTTTCAAAAACTGTTCATACATATCCTGGCTCATACCTAAAGTATCGAGCAAATAACCGTTCTCGGTTCCCCAATTACTTAAACCTCTATAATAAAATTCACGATGGATATCTTTGATGACGAAAGGCATGACATTGTGCTTCAAACATTCTTTGAACATGAGCAAGCGTCCTGTACGTCCGTTGCCATCTGCAAAAGGATGGATTCTTTCATATTTCACATGGAAGTCAGCAATCTCAGCTAAACTTTTGTTCTTTTGATTCTCGTAGTTCGTAATTAAATCCATCATTTCTTCGCTTACGTTCTCTGGCGCTGCTGTTTCAACTTCCTCATAACCAAACCCAATCATATTTTGAACAATCTTGAATTCTCCAACAGGTGTCAGCGGATTTTTTTCATCGGTTGTTCCTCGTTTCAAAATACGGTGTAATTCTTTAATAAAATCATTCGATAATGGTTCTTCGATATGCTCAATCACGTAATCAAAACCTTTGAAATGATTTTCTGTTTCTTTGATATCATCTAGTTTCGTCGCCTCACCATTTTCAGCAGGAGGTAGAATATTATTTTCAAATATCAAGGCGGTTTGCTTCTCAGAAATTCTCGATCCTTCGATTCGATTGGAGTTATACGCCATTTCTACTTGCGTTAAATGGTAAATTCCACCATGCAGATTTGCTTTCCTTTCCAAGATAAATCGCGTGATCAAATCTAACTCATTCACATCCATCTTTATTCCTCCTCTCCCAATAGGTAGCGTAGTTATCCTATATTTCATAAATCATTCTGTCTAAACCAATAATCTGATGACTCGGTTTGGACTCTTTACTTTTTATACCTAGACACTTTTCTTTCTTATTGTAACATGTATGTTTTGTTTAGCTGTGACATTTCGAAAATTTCATTGAACAATGATTATGAAAGAAAGATTTAGTTTCGATAGGCTATTATTCTAGCTCTACACAAAAACTTTATCCAAGAAAAAATGCTCGATGTCTGAGTCAACCTATCCATCTTTTTATACATCAAATCTTTGATACTGTTCGATCGAATCTGCTAAATCTTCGACTGTCTGATTGCCTATTTTTCCAAACCAATGACTTGCATCACTATAATATTTTTTTGCACTTTTTGTATCGCCTAAAAGAATTGAAACATCCGTTAAGAGTACATATACTTGAAAGACAACTTCAGGTAATTCTGATTGTAGGTCCGCTCTTGATATTGCACTTTCAAGCATTTTTTTAGCTTCAATCGGGCTTTCGTGGGAATAAGCAAGCGTGTTACTTTCCCAATATAATTTTTCAAATCTTGATTTGTCTGAGTGCTCTCTTTTATGACTATAAGGTTGTGAAAAAATGAAATGATTCCCATTAGGATCAGTTATACTAAATCTTCTATCAGCATCTAAATTCTTTGGAATCCCCACTCTAGGTAAGCCATTTCTTGGCGGAACCTTCCCATGGATCTGTTTATAATTCGATATAAAAAGTTCGTATAACGAATCAATATTCTCAACTTCATATAAATACATATTCGTTGGCGTAGGTACTGTCAATTTTTTATAGCTGTAGAGTTGAAAATTTAAATACCCATTATCCATGATTGCATACCCGCGTGAACGTTTTTTGTTCTCATATAGATTAGTAAAACCAAGTTCCTTATAAAATGCAACTGTCTGTTCCATTGAAACAGCTGGCAATAATGGTACACTCTTTTTAACGATGATTTCATTCATTGAATTGCCTCCCTTAAAACTAAATTGGTAGAAATTTTATTCCCTACAATAATCATAGCAAATTAATGCAAATGCTAATGTTTCAACAAATAAACGTATATTTGATCATATATTTGGAAATATAAGTTGTCATGAACTTTAAAGTTTAATTATAATGAAAAGTAGAGGTGTATAAGAATGAGAGGCAACGAAATTGCAAAATAATTGAATATTAGTACAAGTGCGTTAAGACACTATGAGTCTTGGGGGATCATCCCTAAAGTCGAACGAGCAAAAAATGGCTATCGAATCTACACCTATGAACATCAAGCATATTTTCGTTGTATCCGATCGATGCTTCCTGGTTTTGGTATGGATTTTATAAAAGAGATCATGCCTTTAGTTATGACGGGGGAAATGACAAAAGTTCTTTGGAAGATCAATGATGAACAAGTAAAACTTCATACAGAAAAGCAAATAGTCAAACATACCATCGCTATACTTGACCCAACTGCTCTATCAAGTACGCCAAAATATAAAGATAAAAAACACTTTTCGATTGGCGAAGTTGCCAAGGAAGCAACTGTATCGACATCTGCCATTCGCCACTGGGAAAAAGAAGGATTACTAAAGCCGACTCGGAATAAGGATAGTCGATTTCGAGAGTTCAATATTTACGATATTAGAAGAGTTTTCATTATTAGAACCGTACAACGTGCCGTATTTTCCTTAGAAAGTGTGAAAGAAGTACTTGAAAGACTTGATAACAATGAAATCAGCCATACCAGAGAAATTGCCGTTAATACCTTACAGCAAATCGATGGCATCTTATTGGAACAAATCAAGGGCATCGCCTCATTCAATGAGTTATTACGTGTGATCAGTGAATAGAATACCTATAGTTTTCGTTTTAATTAACGAGCCAAAGAACAAGACGACAACCACAAAATCTGAACATCGATTTTGTGGTTGTCGTCTTATTTACCGAGGCTAAATATTTTTGTTGAAACCTCTATTAGTTATTGCATTTTAGCCAACTTCCGAACCGTTTGGCATACCTTTTGGTGCTTCGATCACTTGGAGCGAGCCATCTGCTGCTTCTGCTGAAAGAATCATCCCTTGGCTGATCAGTCCGCGCATTTTGCGTGGTTTCAAGTTGGCAACGATCACCAATTTTTTGCCGATCAATTCACTAGGATCAGGATAAAACTCAGCAATACCAGATAAGATCTGACGGTCTTGGTTATCACCTGCATCTAAGCGGAATTGCAACAGTTTATCTGCGCCTTCTACTTTTTGACAATTGATAACTTCCGCTACTTTTAATTCGACTTTTTCAAATACATCGAACTTGATTTGTTTTTCTTTTGTGGAAACAAGTTCTGTTTCTTCTGGGTCCCATTTGACAGAGTCCTCATTTGTTTGAGTACCTTCTGACATTTTCGCTTGGATGTAGGCAATTTCTTCTTCCAACTCTAAACGTGGGAAGATCGGTGTGCCTTTTGCAACAACTTTAGTTCCAGATGGGAATTCACCGAAGTGCAAGCCTTCAAGATCCATTGTTTCAGCATCCAACCCTAATTGATTGAAAATCTTGCTTGGTGTTTCTGTCATGATCGGTTGTAAGAGAATTGCTGTGATACGTAGCGACTCAGCTAAGTGGATCATCACACTCTCCAATTCTTTTTTCTTCTCTTCGTCTTTCGCTAATACCCAAGGCTCTGTTTCGTCGATATATTTGTTGGCACGAGAAATCAATACCCAAATTTCAGCTAAGGCAGTGTTGAATTCCATTTTTTCCATCGCATCATGGTAACGACCTACCACGTTCGCAGCAGTTGTCGATAACTCACTGTCAAATGGTGTCACTAATGAGGCATAATCAGGAACTACACCGTCGCAATATTTATTGATCATCGCAATCGTACGATTCAAAAGATTCCCTAAGTCATTCGCCAAATCGTAATTTACACGAGAAACAAAATCTTCTGGTGTAAATACGCCGTCTGAACCGAATGGTACAGCACGTAATAAGTAGTAACGTAGCGCATCTAAGCCATAACGTTCTACAAGCATTTCCGGATAAACGACATTTCCTTTTGATTTAGACATCTTGCCATCTTTCATCAGCAACCAGCCATGCCCAAAGACTTTCTTCGGCAATGGGATATCTAATGCCATCAACATGATCGGCCAATAGATCGTATGGAAACGAACGATTTCTTTTCCGACCATATGGACATCTGCCGGCCAATATTTCTGGAATAATTGATCGTCGTCTGAGCCGTAGCCTAATGCCGTGATATAGTTTGATAACGCATCAATCCAAACATACACCACATGCTTCGGATCATTTTTGACATTGATTCCCCAGCTGAATGTCGTACGTGAAACCGCTAGATCTTCTAAACCTGGTTTGATGAAGTTATTGATCATTTCGTTTTTACGCGATTCTGGTTGGATGAATTCTGGGTGTTCTTCGTAGTATTCTAACAAGCGATCCGCATACTTGCTCATACGGAAGAAATAAGACTCTTCCTTGACTAGTTCGACTTCATGACCACTTGGCGCTTTTCCGCCGATCACTTTGCCGTCTTCATCTTTGTAAACTTCTGCAAGTTGTGTTTCTGTAAAGAATTCTTCGTCTGAGACAGAATACCAGCCTTCATATTCACCTAAGTAAATATCGCCTTGTTCAAGCAAACGATCAAAGATTTTTTGAACCGCTGCTTTATGATAATCATCGGTTGTGCGAATGAATTTATCGTAGCTGATATCTAATGTTTTCCACAGTTTTTTGACATCTGCAGCCATTTTGTCTACATATTCCTGTGGCTCTACGCCTAATTCTTCTGCTTTCTTCTCAATTTTCTGTCCGTGTTCATCTACCCCAGTTAGATAAAACACATCAAAGCCCATCAAACGTTTATAACGTGCAACAGCATCACATGCAATCGTTGTATAAGAATTGCCAATGTGCAGTTTGCCACTTGGATAATAGATGGGCGTAGTGATATAAAAAGTTTCCTTTTCTGCCATGGGGTACTTCCTCCTTTATCGCATGGTGCGAATTCGTTTCCTTGCTAGTATACCATAAAATGAATACGCTGTTAGCTTTTTTTGATAACTCCCGAAATGTTACAATGTTCGATTCTTTCATAAAAATATCGATCAAGAACTTCTGTTATAGTGAGATGTCACTCACTTCCCTGCTCAACCAATCACTCGTTTTTCTTTTAGATTGCCTACACGCCATTCTCTGCTTTACAAACATGTTATAATAAGCAATATCATATAAGAAAAGGTTTTGAGACTAATGACAAAAAAGCACAAATTATTTATTATCAGTATTACTTTACTTTCGCTCGTCCATCTACTATTTAGTTTCTATTATTTACGTTTATACGGTTATTTCAATCTTCATGGACAGCTGAACACGTTTCTTTTACTCTCAATGATCCTTCGAGTTGTCCTAGCAGTGTACATCGTTGTCTGTGGATTTTTCGCCATTCGAGAAGAAAAACAAAAGCTTCTCCCTTTTTATTTGCTTTTCTTCCTATTTAATCTACTCTTACCGTTTCTCTTTCAACTATGAGTTTGATTTATTTGTCTAGAAATCTTTGGTTTTACTTGAGATTCTGCTACAATAATGTAAAAAGCGCCTTAATCTAACGGGAGGTGAAAACGTGGAACACTTTCATTCAAAAGAAGAAGAAAAAACCTATTATGAACAAGAAGCACCGGAAGCCGATTTCTTAGCTTGGTACCAAGACCAAGAGCGGCCTGAATATGAGAAACCTTCCTTGACAGTCGATATCGTTTTACTCTGCTATAACAAAGAAGAAGATCAATTAAAAGTTTTGCTTATCCAGCGTAAAAGCCATCCTTATCGAAATTCCTGGGCACTTCCTGGAGGATTCGTCCAAAAGAATGAATCGACAGGTGCCAGCGTCTTAAGAGAAACCAAGGAAGAAACTGGCGTTGTCATCTCAGAAGAAAATATTGAACAACTGCATACCTTCAGTACACCAAACCGTGACCCTCGTGGCTGGGTCGTCACAGTCAGCTATCTCGCCTTTATCGGTGAAGAACCTTTGATTGCTGGAGACGATGCCAAAGAAGTCCAATGGTTTTCTCTGGAACGCAATGCAAACAAGCTTCATTTATCGAGTGGTGAGGTGGCAATCACGCTTGATTTAACGACAAGTGAATCTTCCGGCAAAGACACGTTAGCCTTTGACCACAGCGAGATCATTGTCAAAGCCTTCAACCGTGTCGTCAATAAAATGGAACATGAGCCACAGGTGCTTCAAGTTCTAGGAAAAGACTTCACGATCACAGAAGCACGTAAAGTATTTGCTAAATTTTTAGGGATCGATTTTAAAATGATCGATCATTCCAATTTTAAAAAAGCAATGTTACAGTACTTTGATGAAATCGGCGAACGTCCAGTTGGGATCGGACGTCCTTCAAAAATCTATCAATTAAAACCTGGGCATACAGAATAAAAAGAGGTGAAGGGCAGTAAATGCTCTTCTCCTCTTTTTTGGTTTGTCATAATTAGTGAGCTTTTCTTAAAGAAATTCCTAGAAACAAAAACAATAGTTGTTTTTTATAAACAAGGCGAACCCTGGCGCCCCTACCAGTTTTTTTATTCAAACAGAACTTGTTTTCCTATTTCAACTAATTCCAGACTCTTTTTTCCTGTGGAAGGATTCGTTTGTTCCTGCATATCGATCAATACTAGCTTTTTGCTGTACCATTGCGATTTGTACTGGAGTTTTGCTAATAGCTTATGCCAATCTTGGATTGAAAACTCACCTTCTGAACAGTCTGCTGAAATCGATTCGACAAACAAATAATCATAGTTACGGATGACCGTTCCTGAAATTTGTTCAAAATAGTCTTCTCGTTGAAATTTTTGTTTTAAATACAGGTCTTTGATTTTTCGTTTTTGTTTTTGGTAATTTTTAACTCTTTCAACGTGTGTCCGTCTGTGTTGCGCTGCCCGACCTTTGATCACAAGCTTTCTTTTTGCTCGAACAAGCTGCCGATCGACGTGTTTGAATTTAGGGACCGAGATATCGATCGGTGTGGACATCTCCACTAGACGATCTGGATCATAGGCGATCCCGATCCATTTATTTGATGCTTCCATTGTTTTTTGGGGAACTTCACAAAGCAATGACACATAAAACAGCTCATTGTAACGAGAGGAGATCGTCGCTGAACGAATCGTTCCTTCGATCGGACGATGGGCATGGATGCGGATCTTCTCTTTTAACTTTGGCAGTTTGATGTATGTTTCTTCTAAATAGATCGTTCCCTTTTGGTTGTTCGTCGTATACGACTGCCAAATACTTTTTTTATTTTTCAGTTTGGGGAAGCTTGCGCGTCCTTTAAAATAATTACGAAATGCACGATCCAAGTTTAATTGGGCATTCGCTAAGGCTAAACTATCGACTTCCTTTAAAAAAGGATATTGTTTTTTTAAAGAAGCAGGTGTCAACGTATAATCGATTTCTTTTGTTTCCAAATAATACGCTTGTCTGGCTTTTAATAAATGATTGTAAGTGAAACGCACACAACCAAATGTTTGGATCAACCACTGTTTTTGTGAAGCAGTGGGATAAATTCGAAATTTAAAGGCTTTTAGCATCGGCTTCTCCCTCCTAGTTTGCGACTAGCAAGGCTTCCTTTTGCCGTTTTAATTTTTTTGCATAATAAGCAACTTCTTGCTCCGTTGCATAAACGAAATGCTCTGGTGCGATCTCTCGCAACGAACGAGCTTTTCCATCGTCTGGTTCAGGTTGATACTTGATTCGACGACGTTGACGTTCATGGTCTGGGTCAGGCAAAGGAATCGCTGAGAGTAAACTTTCTGTATAAGGATGTACCCCATGATTATAGATTTCTTCACTTGTTCCCATTTCTAGTAACAAGCCATTGTGCATCACACCGATACGGTCACTGATATGTTTCACCATAGATAAGTCATGGGCAATAAACAAGTAAGTCAAGCCTTGTTCTTTTTGCAAGTCTTGTAAAAGGTTGACTACTTGTGCTTGGATCGATACGTCTAAAGCGGAGATCGGTTCATCACAAATGATAAACTTAGGATTGACCGCTAATGCTCGGGCAATCCCGATCCGTTGACGCTGCCCACCTGAAAATTCATGTGGGTAACGTGTGCCGTGACTGGGATTCAAGCCAACAGTTTTTAGTAATTCATTGACTTTTGTTGCACGTTCTTCGGGTGATTTAGCTAATCCGTTGACATCGATGCCTTCTGCAATGATGTCACGGACTTTCATTCTTGGATTCAATGAAGCATAAGGGTCTTGGAAAATCATTTGCACTTCATGACGAAACTTGGTCATCGCTTCTTTTCCTTTTAGCTTCGTCACATCTTGACCGTCAAATAAAATCTCGCCACCCGTCGGTTCATTCAAACGGATGATCGTACGTCCAGTTGTTGATTTCCCACTACCAGACTCACCAACTAAACCAAATGTTTCTCCTTCATAAATGTGGAAACTGATGTCATTCACCGCATGAACTTCATTTTTCTTTCCGACATTGAAATACTGTTTTAAGCCTTTAACCTCGAGCAGTTTTTTGTTCATTGTTCAGTCCCCCTTGGCCATGTGCTTTTTGCTTTTCTTGAAAAATCGCCCAGCGCCGTTGGATTTCTTCCGGTGGCGTCACTTTAGGTGCTTGTGGGGCTAATAGCCAAGTAGCCGCTTGATGTGTTGGTGATAATTCGAAAAACGGTGGAGCTTGTTCGGCATCGATCTTCAATGCAAACTCATTCCGTGGATAGAACGCATCGCCTTTTGGCGGATTCAAAAGATCCGGTGGCGAACCTGGGATCGCATATAAGCGGTCATTGCCACTTTCCAACGTAGGCATGGAGCCAAGTAAGCCCCAAGTATATGGATGCTGTGGATTGTAGAAAATCTCTTCAGACGTACCGACTTCAATGATTTTCCCACCATACATCACGGCTACTCGATCGGCGACGTTTGCCACAACACCAAGGTCATGGGTGATAAAAATGATCGATGTATCGATCTTTGATTGGATTTTTTTCAACAATTCTAAAATCTGTGCTTGGATCGTCACATCTAGAGCAGTCGTTGGTTCATCTGCAATCAAGATCTCTGGATAACAAATCAACGCAATCGCAATGACGATCCGTTGACGCTGTCCTCCTGAAAATTGATGGGGATAGCTGTGGATACGTTTTTCAGCATCCGGTATCCCTACAAGATTCAATAAGTCTAAAGCGGCTTTTTGTCCTTCTTTTTTCGATACTTTATTGTGCTTACGTAAAGATTCTGCTACTTGTTTGCCGATCGTCATCGTTGGATCTAATGATGTCATCGGATCTTGGAAGATCATTGCGATTTCTTTTCCACGAATCTTTTGCATTTCTTTTTCTGTTTTATCAACAATATTTTGTCCTTTGAATAAAATCTCACCTGAATCGATCGATGCGTTACTTGAAAGTAAACGCATGATACTTCTAGTCGTTACGGATTTCCCACTACCGGATTCACCAACGATCGCCAATGTTTCACCTTTGTTCAAATGAAAATCGACGCCTCGGATTGCTTGGACTTTCCCAGCATAGGTATCAAAGGAGATTTGTAAGTTCTTTACTTCAAGAATTTTCGTCATCGTACTCACTCTTTCATTTTAGGATCAAAGGCATCACGTAAGCCATCTGCTAATAGGTTGAAACCAATCATGATCACCGATAAAGTTGCTGCCGGAATCCATAATAGATACGGCAAGTATAAGAATGTTTTATAGCCATCGCTCAACATCGTTCCCAATGAAGCAGAAGGAGGTGTCAAGCCTAGACCGATGAAGCTTAAGAAAGCTTCGAAGAAAATCGCTGATGGGATACTGAACATCATTTGGATGATGATCACGCTCGAGATGTTTGGCAAGATATGTTTAAAGGCGATCTTCCATTTGGATTCACCTAACGTCATCCCTGCTAATACATACTCTTGGTCTTTTAATTTCAATGTTTGCGCCCTGACGATCCGCGCCATTGGAATCCAGTTCGTGATCGCCATCGCTGCTACGATCGAGAAGATCCCTGGTTCAAAAACGACTAACATCAAGATCATTACGACTAAGTTAGGAATACCAGATAAGACTTCTAAGAAACGTTGCATCGCATTATCTACACGACCACCTAATAAACCAGAGATCAAACCATACGCCACACCGATCGTTACATCTAGTAAGGCCGCGATAAATGCAATCAACAAGGAGATCCGTGTTCCCATGAACAAACGACTTAACACATCACGTCCTAAACCATCTGTTCCTAAAAAGTAGTTCACGTCTGCTGGAACATTTGCTTGTGCATATTTATCGACTAACTCACCTGCAACCATTGCTTTCCCATTCAGGCCATCGATATCGATGCCAGGAATACGGGGTGGCAAGTTGATATAATCCACATTTTGAGCAGTTGGATCGTGAGGAGAAACAAAAATCGTGATGATCGAGATAAAGATGATCGTCAATAGTAGCCCCATGGAAATAACTGCCGCTTTGTTTTTCTTCAATCGACGCCAAGAATCTTGAATAAAATTCAGTGAAGGAGCTTCGATTTTTTCACGTTCTTCTTCTGTATTTTTTTGTAAGGGTAAAAATTCATCTGCAGGTATTTCTGCAATTGTTTCGTAACGTTTAGGTATCAATTCCATCTAGCTTCGGCTCCCTTCAGAAACTCGGATTCTCGGATCAACTAGTCCGTAGAGTAGATCCACGACTAAAATGACTAAGATCAACATAAATGAATACAAGATCGTCACAGCCATGATCGTTGGATAATCATTGGTTGTAATTGATTTAACGAATTGCTCACCGATCCCTGGAATCGCAAAAATATTTTCAACGACTAATGAACCAGTCATCAATGCTACTGCTAGTGGTCCTAACAACGTCATCAATGGGATCAAACTATTTCGTAAGCCATGCTTGAAGGCAATTTCCCAACGACTCAAACCTTTTGCTCGAGCGAGTTCAACATAATCACTATGCAACACTTCCACCATTTCTGTTCGGATGAATCGGGCAGAATCGGCTAATGGCGACATGGCTAATGCGATCGTTGGTAAGATCGTATACATGAACCCATCCCATTTGGCAATTGGTAATACGCGGAATTGGATAGCAAAAATATATTGCAACAGTACCGCAAACACAAAGTTAGGGATAGAACGACCTAAGATCGCGACTAATGTTGAAGACGTATCGACCCAAGTATTTTGTTTCATTGCCGAAATCGTTCCTAGGATCGTTCCAAAGAATGTTCCGAAAATGATTGCTTGTAGCCCAAGTTGTAACGAAGGTCCTACTCGTCCTGCTAATAAGTTAGCAACTGGTTGGTTTTTGAATTGGAATGAGATACCAAAATCTCCTTGGATCAAATTAGAAAGATAGATCCCATATTGAACGATCACTGGTTTGTCCAAACCGACTTGCTTATTCAACATCTCAATCGTTTCAGGACTTAAACGTTCTTGGTTCGTATAAGGTGTTCCAGGTAATAATTGCATCAAAAAGAATGTAATGGTTGCAATCAACCAAAGTGTGATGACCATAAAGAAGACGCGTTTTAATACATATTTTATATAACTATTCACGAATGTTTCCCCCTAGCTTTTGACTTCTGATCAATGTTTCGCTACATTATTTAATGAACCAATGATAAAGGAGCAAAATAATGAAAAAAAAATATCGTCCTTATTTGTTTGCCAGTCTAGTGATCGTCCTCGTATTTCTAAAAAATAGTGTGACTGATCAACTGACTCTTCTTCAATTATCCAATGATTTATTTTTATGTGCGTTGCCGTTTTTGATTATCGGCGGATTTTTATGGGTATTCTCCTCAGGTTTCTTTGATCACTTTCAGCGTTCGATCCATTTAGCACGAACAAGAAACCGGAAAGAAAAACCAGAATTTACTTCACTATCTTCTGTCAGCTACGGTATGTATACCTTTTGGCTGATCATCGCTGGAATTTTGCTTGTGTTTTCGATTGTCTTTGCGCTCATTTCACTTATCTAAATGAACAGCCAAAAGAATGACTAGGATCAGAAAATTGAGATGTCTGGGATCTTTGAACCATCCCAGACACTCTTTTTTCTTTTTTAGGACAGATTATTCTTCAATATATGTCCATTTGTAATCCCATGATGCACCAGCAGCATGATGAACGATACCTTTGACTTTTGGATTAACTAAATGACCTTCAGCTTTTTGATAAACTGGAACGACACCCATATCTTCAGCGATGATTTTATTCGCTTCTTGTAAGTCAGCCCAACGTGCTTGTTCGTCACCAGCATCTTTAGAAGCAGAAGCTTCAACAGCTTTGTCATAGTCAGCATTTGACCATTGACCACGGTTATAAGAGTTACCTGTTACAAATAAGTCAGTGAAACTACTTGGGTCAGCGTAGTCTGCGCCCCATCCACCTAATACTGTGTCAAAATCACCAGATGATGAACGGTCTAGACGAACAGAGAATGGTACTGGTGTAGGTTTCACTTTCACACCATCTAGATTTTCTTGGATAGAGTTTTGGATATATTCGATCACTTTTTTCGTTGAGTCATCATCTGATGCCATCAATTCAAATTCTAGAGAATCGATTCCTAACTCACTCTTCGCTTTTTCCCAATATTCTTTTGCTTTATCTTGATCATATGATACTAATTCGCCTGCTTCTGCTGCGAAATCTTCATTTGTTTCAGGGTTCTTAGTCATGTCCGCAGGAATCAATCCTGTTGAAACAACTGAGCCATCACCCATTACTTGTTTCACTAATGCTTCACGGTTGATTGAATAAGAAATCGCTTTTCTTAAGTTCACATTTTTGAATGGTGAATCGTCTTCTCTTTGATTGAACTCGATATAGCTTGTACGTGCTTCTTTTACTGAAGTGTAAGCTGGATCATTCGCATTTTGTTGTGCTAATTCACCTGACAAGATGACATCGTCTGCTTGTCCATCTTTGAATAGATTCAATGCAGTAGAAGATTCTTTAACAACACTTACTTTGATTTCTGATAATTGGACTGCATCTTTATCCCAATACTCTTCATTTTTCTTGTAAGTCCATTCAGTGTCAGTTCCTGGTCCATCAAAATCAGCTAATGTAAATGGTCCATTGTAAACTGCGTTGTCACTTGAAGATGCGTACGCGTCACCATGTTCCTCAACTACTGCTTGACTTTGTGGGAAGAATGAAGGGAAAGCAAGTAAGTATTGGAAGTATGGTGTTTGTTTTGCTAATGTGATTTCCAATTCATAATCGCCAACTGCTTTGATCCCTAGTTCTGATTTGTCTTTGTCGCCTGCTGTGATTGCTTCAGCATTTTCAACTGGTGCAAAAAGATACGCATATTCTGATGCCGTTGCTGGATCTACCGTACGTTGCCAACCGTAGACATAATCAGCTGCCGTGACAGGTTCACCGTTTGACCATTTTGCGTCTTCACGCAATTTGATTTTATAAGTCAGTCCATCTTCACTAACTTCAGCCATTTCACTTGCACCGGCTGGTTGAGGTTTACTATCTTCATCTAAACGATAAATTCCTTCATACACATTATTTAGTGCAGTAAAACTGATTGTATCTGTCGCGACCGATAAATCGGCTGACGGCATTTCTTGAGGTACTACTAAGTTGAAGACGCCTCCTCCATCTGCTGATCCACTACTTGCAGAACCACTACCATTTGTATCTGCACTGCCGCCACCATAACAACCGGCAAGTACTAGCCCACATAAGGCCACAACACCAAAAGTTAAATTCTTTTTCATCTTCCGTACCCCTTTATCGAAATTTTCAGAATAATTAGTATTTTCTGAGTTGTTTATGAGTTTAATGAATAATTATTAAAATTGCAACAGTTTTTTTTGCTTTTTCTAAAAAATAATGATTATTGAATGAACATTTTATTATTTTTTTCTGAAAAATTGAGATAAATCAAGGATTTTTATCTTATCCTCTCGAGAATAAAATAATCATAAAATAATTACCGTTATAAGAACGTTTCTTATTAATGTTCGGATTTTGCCCAAAAAAAGAGCCTCCACAGTATGGGAGACTCGCATGTTTTATTGGCTCTATAATAAAGTGGACTGATGAATCAATTCTGATTCGTCAGTCCACTTTTTCTTTTTGGGTATTAAAAAACATATCGTTCTCTAGTATGATTAAATCACCACAAAATAAACAACTGAGAGGACGATATGCTCTATGGAAAATTCTATCAAAAAAATGCTCCGATTAACAGATAAATATTTAACCATCCAAGATGTTTCTTACGAAACGTTCCATCAAACCAATACTTTAGTTATTGACGCAGTGTTAGCTCCTCCTACTTCTGCTTGTTTGACTTGTGGCTCTGCCGTGAGAGATTCGAAGGGGAAAACGGTCATTGTCAAAAATGGCAAGAAAATGACCTGCATTCGTTTCGATCAATTCAACCATTTACCGCTAATCATGCGGCTGAAGAAACAACGTTATCACTGTAGAAACTGCCATACCCATTGGACAGCCCAAAGCTATTTTGTTCGGCCAAATCATTCGATTGCCGAGCATGTAAAAATGAAAATCATTGCTTTACTCACCGAAAAGGTCTCCTTATCTTTTATCGCAAAGCATTGCCAGGTGTCTATTCCAACGGTGACGCGTATTTTGAAGTCGTTAAAAACCTATTTACCAAAACAAGCCAAGCGCCACCTGCCCAAAGTATTGATGGTCGATGAATTTCGTTCCCATGTATCCTCAGAAGATAAGATGAGTTTTATTTGTGCCGATGGGGAAACCGGGCAATTAGTTGATATCTTACCCACTCGAAAATTGTCTCGGTTGACCACTTATTTCCAGACATGTGTGAATCCATCTGACGTCGACTATTTAGTTACTGATATGAATGCGGCGTATTTTCAACTAACAAAAAAAGTATTTCCTCATGCCAAACTGGTCATTGATCGTTTTCATGTGGTCAAACACATGAATCAAGCGTTCCAAGATTTTCGTGTCCGTGAAATGAAACGCCTGATTGCTTCGGGCAATCGGACAATGCCAAGGAAATTAAAAAGCCATTGGCGCTTACTCACCAAAAATCGGAAGAATATCAACCACACAGAATATAAAACTTGGCGTAGCTTTCGTGCCCCAAAGTATCCTTACCTGACAGAAGCCATGGTGCTTGACCGTTTATTAAGTGCTTCAACTGCCTTGAAAGTCGCCTATCAAGCGTTCCATGAACTAGCGGATGCCTTTCGTGACAAAGACCACGAGTCATTTTTCACTCTCTTGCATCAGTTACCAGAAACATTAGATAAAGAATTTCGGCTAAAACTACAAAATCTTCTGAGCTATGAAGAAGGGATTCGTCATTCTTTGATTTATCCTTACTCTAATGGGAAAATTGAAGCAAAAAACACCCACATCAAAACACTCAAACGAGTGTCTTATGGCTTTAAATCATTTGAGAACATGCGCATCCGAATCTTTTTGACGAATCAAGTCATTCACGTCAAATAACGAAGAAAATCCGGAGAAGAAGTGTTCACTTCTTCTTCCGGATTTCACTTGATTGCACTCATCAGTCCTTATTGACAAAGAGCCTTTTATTCGATTGTTGTGAAATCATTTTTGGTTCTTCGTTCATTGATCGATTTCCCCAAGGCGTTTTGCCAGAATGATATCTGGTTGATTGATGCCATTTGCATCAGGAATCGCACCAACGATCTGATAGCCCAGCTTTTCATAAAATGTATAAGGATGTTTGTTGAAATTTTTGATTGCTTTCAGTTTATCCAATGGATGATCAAAAAGATCTGTGTGACTGAGACTTGTTGCTCCGTCCACATCATCTGTTCCTAAATAAACCATCACTCCACCTTTAGAGGCGATTTCTTTTTCTAAGTAATCCACTAAACGGCTACCGATATACTTCTTTCGATAAGAAGTTTCTACCACTAGAGGATGAAGTTCCCAGCCTGTCATCCCATATTGAGGGAGCGCACCAATAAAGCCGACTAACCGATCTTGTTCCACTGCTGAAACAGCGATCCGCTCCGTTGCCAGTAGTTCCTCGACTTCTTTCATTGGTTGCTCTCCGTAATCCGCAGGCCAAGTCAATCGCAAAAGGTCAGCAAGCTGATCCTTCAAGCCAATATTTTTACGATCAAATTCACTGATGATCATCTCATTTCCCTCCATTCCGATTTCAGCCTATTCTATCAGCCGAACGAAAAAAAGAGAAGGAAAGAAAACTTAACTTTAAAAATATTTATTTTGCGACAGTTTTTTCTTTTTTCATTTGTTTGCTGCGCAACTGCCCACAGGCAGCATCAATATCTGTACCATGCTCTTTACGAATCACACAATTGATACCATTCTTCTTCAAGACATCGTAAAACTTCAATACATCAGCTTTCGGACTTCTTGAATACTGATCATGTTCACTTACTGGATTGTATGGGATCAGATTGACATAGGTCAATTTTTTCTTATCTTTCAATAAGTCTGCAAGTTGTTGTGCATGCTCAGGTCGATCATTTACTTGGTTCAACATAATGTATTCGAACGTGATCCGGCGATTGGTCTTCTCCAAGTACTCATCGACAGCTTCCATCAATTTTTCAATTGGGAAACGGCGATTGATGCGCATCATGGATGTGCGGACTTCGTTATTTGGTGCATGTAATGAAATGGCTAAGTTTACTTGTAACCCATTTTCAGCAAATTCTTTGATTTTATTCGCCAAACCACTTGTTGACACGGTGATGTGACGTGCGCCGATCGCTAAACCTTTCGCATCATTGATAATATGCAAGAAATCCATCACATTGTCGTAATTGTCAAATGGTTCACCGATCCCCATCACGACGACATGCGACACGCGCTCGCCTAGTTGACGTTCATCGAAGTAATGTTGGACCATCATGATCTGCGCCACGATCTCACCGGCTGTTAAATCACGATTTTTCTTTAATAGCCCACTCGCACAGAAAGTACAGCCGATATTACAGCCAACTTGTGTAGTTACACACACAGACAAACCGTATTCCTGTCTCATCAAGACCGTTTCGATCATATTTTTATCTGGCAACTCAAATAAATATTTGACTGTCCCATCACTTGCCTCTTGCACGACCATTTGTTTCAATGGATTGATCACAAAATGCTCAGATAGCTTTTCAATCAAACTTTTAGACAGATTGGTCATCTCTTCAAAGCTGGTCACACGCTTTTGGTAAAGCCATTCCCATACTTGTGACGCACGGAATTTCTTTTCACCATGTTCTAAAAACCAAGCAGTCAATTCTTTATTCGTAAAACCGTAAATGGATTGTTTTTCCACGATTATTCCCTCTTTTTCTCAAAGTATCGCTACATACTATAACTGATTCCTTTTATTAATGCAATAGTTCACAAAAGAAACTAAATAATCGTTAAAAACTAGGACTACTTCTTATTCAGGTCAGGATTGAATATCATCCACCTCATCATATTCTTCTGTCAACTTTTCTGGATCTAAAATCAACCACTTGATAAAGATAAGACCAAGAATGAGTAAAGTCGCTGGGATGATCAAGAAGAAACTGAATAAAAGAGGTGACCCATACCCGACAGCAGAAATGATCAAGCCAACCACTTTTTTAGAGTCTACTGCTTTTGAAAGTAATAAGTACAAGGTTAAAGTAAAGCCGATCACACAAATCATACTCAGAATCGACCAAAAAATGATCCCATAAAAGTTGCCCCAAATACGTGTCACATAGATGAGCGGAACCAGACCTGACTGCTCTGCTACTCGGTTAAAGAAACCGAAAAGGTAAACCACTGTTTGAACGATATTCAAGATGAAAATCGTTTTGATCATTTTTTTATGCATGTTGTTTTCTCCTTTTCTAGTAGTAGAAGCCATCGTAGCGATAAGGCTCGTAATTATAAAAATCCTGGATGATCGAATGACGATAACTCAATAAACTATACAGAAAAAATACGATGATTCCAAGATGTAATACGATGATCCCAATTTGAATAATAAACATGGCTACTCCAGCACGACTCCAAGTTTTTTGAACTTTTTTAAATGTGGCTATATCTGTATAGTCGCCATCTCTCCATGCCCATTCGTTGCCTTTGAATCCGCAAATAAATACCCAAACAAGATTGAATACTGGAATCAAACATAATAGTGGCAGATAGGTTTTATTCCCGATTCCCCAAAGAATATTGAGAGAAAATGCTCCCCAGTTCCATTTTTTGATTTCTTCCGGCACTTCCTTGTTGCCCCCTTGAAGGACAGCATTTGCAAAGCCAACTTGAGGTTCATCAATAGGTGCTTTTTGGTTTTGACTGGTTGGTTGTAGCGGTTCTTTGATTGATTCTTCATTTGGTTCTTTAGCTGGTTCTTCGATGGGCGCTTTGATTAGTTCTTCATTCGGTTCTTTAGCTGATTCTTCGATTGGCGCTTTAATCGCTTCTTTAGTTGGTTCTTCGATGGGGGCTTCATTTGATGCTTCGATTGGCTCTTTGATCAGTTCCTCGTTCGGTTCTCCTGTTACTTCGTCTGTTTGTTCTTGCGTTCGTGCTTCACCTTGCTCGTTGACAGGCGTATCGACCACTTCCTCCGTCATTTCTGTGGGTTGTTCATTTGCCATTTCTTCGGCAGCTTCATTCGTTGCTTGATCGAGCTTTTTGGTTTTCTCATCGTTCATTCAGTGAATCTCCTTTCATCTAAAAAAACTATTGTGTCTTTAAGCTTATCATTTTTTTAGGAAGAATAATTTTATAATCATTGTTCTGTTACTACCTGTTTTTTTTAGTCTTAGATATTTTTTTAAACTACACACAAAAAAAAGCAAAAAATCAATTCAATAAGAAAAGATTTCTTGCTTTTAATTTATATCTCTTGATTGTCAGATAGTGGCTGATCCATGGATTCTTCCACCTGCTCAATAAAGACTTTACGTGGTTTACTTCCTTCTGAAGGACCTACGACTCCATGCGCTTCCAGCTCATCGACTAAACGGGCTGCCCGATTGTAACCGATTCTGAAACGTCGCTGCAATAAAGAAATACTTGCAGTTTGCATTTCGATGACTAACGCCTTTGCCTCTTCAAATAGTTCATCTTGTGGTTGCTCGTTTGAACCCGTTGATTCGACTTCATCGGTCGGCATCATTTTCTCTTCATAATTTGCTTCTTGTTGATCCGTTACAAAGCTTACCACCCGTTCGACTTCATGATCGGAGATGAATGCGCCTTGGACCCGGATCGGTTTGTTCTCACCCATTGGCAAGAAGAGCATATCCCCTCGTCCCAAGAGCTTTTCAGCACCATTGGAATCAATGATCGTCCGTGAATCGGTTCCGCTGGATACAGCAAACGCCATGCGGGAAGGAACGTTTGCTTTGATGATCCCAGTGATAACGTCCACACTTGGTCGTTGTGTCGCTAAGATCATATGGATTCCTGCGGCACGAGCCATTTGCGCTAAACGAATGATCGCATCTTCAACTTCGTTACTTGCGACCATCATCAGATCCGCCAATTCATCGACAATGACGACGATAAACGGCAAGGTTGGATGTTTCGTCCCATTTTCCAGATTTTTTTGTTGAACAAATTCATTGTACCCAGAGATATTTCTCACACCAGTTGCAGCAAATTTCTCGTAACGTTCTTCCATTTCCTGAACGACTTTTTGTAATGCTTGCGCCGCTTTTCTTGGGTTAGTTACGACCGGCGTCAATAAATGCGGGATGCCGTTATACATATTCAACTCAACCATTTTCGGATCGATCATCATCAATTTTACTTCATGCGGTTTTGCGCGCATCAAGATACTTGTGATGATCCCATTGATGGCGACCGACTTCCCACTACCAGTCGATCCGGCAACAAGCAAGTGAGGCATTTTAGATAAATCAGCCGTTTGGACACGACCAGAAACATCTCGTCCTAATGGTACTTCCAATAGTTTGTCTGGATGATCCGGCTGTGCTTCGATGATCTCTCTAAAGGAAACCATACTGATCTTGCTATTCGGTACTTCGATCCCAATCAATGATTTCCCAGGAATCGGCGCTTCCATCCGGACATCTTTTGCAGCTAAAGCTAACGCAATATCATCCGTCAAACTAACGATCTTACTTACTTTTACTCCGACAGCCGGTTGGATCTCAAACTTCGTCACAGAAGGTCCTAAACTCGCTTTGACGACTTTTGCATCGACACCAAAACTTTGGAAGGTTTGTTCTAGGACGCCAATGTTTTTCTCGATTTTCTTATACTCGTCACTTTGGTCTACCGTCTGTGCCGAATCTAATAAATCGATCGAAGGTAGTTCGTATGCTTGATTTTCTTCTTCTGCTTCGATCTCAAATTCTAGTGCAGTGCCATCATCTTCAAAGAGCTCTTCTTCTGATAGCTCCTGCGTTTCTGTCGGCTGTGCTGTTGCTTGTGTCGGACGTTCCATCACAGGAGACTGGACATTCCCTTGAAAACTATCGATGGGAACAAAACTCAATTGTTCTGGTTCCTTTTCTTCATAACTATTTGAAGCTTGTTCGTCAAAATTATTTTGACGAGTCGCTTGTTTTTGTTCCATTTCCGCCATTTCAGCTTCTGCTGCTTCTTTCGCAGCAAGTCGCTTGGCTTCTTTTGCTTCGGCGCGTTGCTTTTGTCGTTCTTCTTTCGCTGCTTGTTTACGTGCCTGTTTCTCTGGATCTCCTTCCAACAATTGTTGGAATTTCTCTCCCATGGTCTGCAAGCCATCCAGTAATTGATGTCCTTCGATATTACTGATCAAAGTTGCTCCGCCAATAATCAGTAAAACAGCAACAAAATAACTACCTGGTTGAGCAATCAAAAAGAACGTCAAATTATAAAGAAATGCACCTAACATCCCTCCACCGACATTTGCGGTGATTTGACTTTGGCGAATATCTGCCGATAGCAGGTCCCAAGTCGTTCCGATAATATTTGGTTCACCACTGTTCAATTTCCCAAAAAGGTTGGCATGTAAAAAGAGCAAGATACCTAAATAAAACAGTCCTACTCCCAACCAACGACGACTCTTGCCCATCGTAAATTCTCTATTTTTGACCATGATCCAAAATCCTAAAACTGCTAATACTACACAGAGGATCTGATACGTATTTCCAGCGACTATGCGAAAGCCGTTCGCCACTAAAATGCCTAAAAAGCCAAGTTTTAAAAAGCCAAAGACGGCAAATAGTATAAAAGCAAAGCCAACACCGATCGCAATCATTTGCTCCTGCTGCTGTTTTTGTTTTTTTGTTTTTCTCTTCTTCTTAGCAGGACGTTTTTTCTTTGCCATGATTTATCCCTCTTTTCATCAAGTTCCATTATACAAAAAAAAGCAAGCGAACAAAAGTTTTGTTTGTCCGATTGCTGATTTTCTTTCTTTATCAAAAAAAGAAGAGCCGGACCTACGTCCTCTCTTCCTTTTTTTCATATTCATTTTTTATGAAGAAATGGTTCAAATGACCAGCTACTCGCCAATATTCGCTCCATTTTCACGAATCACTTGTTGGTACCAATAGTAGCTATCTTTTTTGTAGCGATCAAGTGAACCTTCTTGTGTTTCATCTTGATCCACGTATACAAAACCATAACGTTTTTGGTAACCATTCAACCAGCTAAGCAGATCTGTATAAGACCAAGTGCAATAGCCCAAGACTTCTGCGCCATCTGAAATTGCTTCTTTGATTGCTTTTACATGGCTTTCCAAGTAGTTGATACGATAATCATCGTGGATTTTTTTATCTTCGGTCAATTTATCGTATTCACCTAAACCATTCTCAGTAATCAAAACAGGAATACGGTAACGGCTTGTGATCCGACGCAACGCAACACGTAACCCTTCCGGATCAATCTCCCAATCCCAATTCGTACGTTCGACAAATGGATTTTCGATCTTTTTATACATGCCAGGTACGCCTGTCTCCTCTGATGAGCCTTTTTTACCTGTCGTATTCATCTTACCAGCACCCACGCCATCCAATGGATTAAAGGCATTCGTTGCTGTTTGATAGTAGTTGATCCCTAAAAAGTCAGGTTTGGCTGAAGCTAATAGTTCCTCATCGCCCGCTTCGATCGTTGGTGCCCATCCTTGCTCTTCTAAGAATTTCATCGCAGCAATCGGATATTTGCCCCACATGTACACATCCATCCAATAATGAGCCATCAAATCTTCGGCATTTTCAGCCGCCAAAATGTTTTTTGGATCGCTGTCGATTGGATAGTTTGGCGTATACGCAAAACTTGGTCCGATCTTCCCAGGCATGTCCATTTCATGAAAGGCATTGATGACAGCTGCATTTGCCAAGTTTGCAATGTGGTTCACCTGATACATCCGTTTTGGATCAGTTACTCCAGGAGGATGTACAGCTAATAAATAACCTAGTGAAGTGAAAATATTTTGCTCGTTCAAACTCACCCAATAATGGACTTTGCCACGAAACGCTTCGAATAACGTTTTTGCATAGTTCGTAAAATCTTCGATGATCTGACGAGATTCCCATCCTTGGTATTCATCTTGTAATGCTTGTGGTAAATCCCAATGATACAATGTCAACATTGGTTCAATGTCGTTTTTGATCAATTCATCAATCAAGTCCATATAGAAAGCCAAACCTTCTTGATTGATCTCCCCGCGGCCATTTGGAAAAATACGTGTCCAAGCCACAGAGAAGCGATACGTTTTCAAACCTTGTTCTTTCATCAAGGCAATGTCTTCTTTATAACGATGGTAGTGATCTACTGCTAGGTCACCATTCGTTCCTTTAAATGTCTTACCTGGAATACGGACAAAGCGATCCCAAACTGACTCACCTTTTCCGCCTTCTTGCCATGCGCCTTCTACTTGATAGGCTGCTGAAGCAGATCCCCAAAGAAAATCATCAGGAAATGCCGTTAACTTTTGGTGTTCCATGAACATCTTCCTTTCCTAGTTCAATCTTTACCTCTTTAGAATAACACGAAACCCTTTTCATTACCAAGTAGATTTTCGACTTTTCATCACAAAAGTCTAGTCATTTAAAAAATAAGTCTGACATATAGCAAAAAAAGAGAGCACAGCAGATGCTGTCCCCCCTTTTTCGGATTTCACCATGATTTTGCGCCTCATGCCATCCTGTCACCTATTCTGGTGTGACATCCTCGCCAAACCATTTCTCTGAAATCTTTTTAAACTCTCCGTTTTCAACCAATTCAGCGATGCCATCATTGATTTTCTTCACGAGTAGTTCATCATTTTTTCGCGCACCGACAGCAAAATCTTCTCCGTCAAACTCCCCTTTGATCACGTTGAAATCATCTAATTCGTCGCGTACGGTCAAAAAGTATTCTGCGTAGACTTTATCGATCAAGACGCCATCTGTACGACCACTCTTCAAATCGATCAATGCTTCATTGAAACTTGCGTATAAGACCGCATCTTGATTTTTTACATAATCTTTCAAGATCTCTGGGTGTCTGACAAACATATCATAGCCAGAAGAGCCATTTTGTGCGCCTAATACTTTGTCTTTCATTTGTTCAAAGCTAGTGATGCCAGAATCTTTAGGTGTGATCAGTACTTGATCATTTTTCATATATGGTTTTGTGAACAACACTTTTTCTTCACGTTCCGGTGTTTTTGAATAACCATTCCAGATCAAATCGATCGTCCCATTATTCAATTCGAATTCTTTCATCGACCAATCGATGGGCTGGAATTCAACCGTGATGCCATATTCATCAAAGACAGCTTTTGCCAAATCAATATCAAAACCTGTCAGTTTGCCATCTTTATCACGAAAACCCATTGGTACAAAACTGTCGTCTAGTCCCACGATGATCTTTTTTTCTTGATTGATCCTTGTCCAACTTTCTGTCGCTGTCCGCTCGTTCGTGCAGCCAGTTAAAAAGAAAAAACCAATCAAAGATAGGATCAAAAAGCTGAATTTTTTCATTTTCTCCCCACCGCTTTCTTACTTACTTGGTACAACTTTGATCAATTGATCCCCAACATTTTCAGCAAATACTAAATCATGGGTCACGATGATTTGTGTCACACCTTCTTCTTTTAATGTAAGAATCAATTTTTCTACTTGTTGACGTAACTCTGGATCTAACGCACTCGTTGGTTCATCATACGCTAATACTCGCGGGTTCATTGCCAACGCACGGGCAATTGCCACCCGTTGTTTTTGTCCCCCAGATAACTGATAAGGATAATTTCCCAATAAATCACGAATACCTAAGGAATCAGCTAACTCTTCTGCTTTTTTCGTGTATTCTTCTTTGCTTTGTTTCAACACCATTTTAGGCGCCAAAGTAATATTGTCAAAAATACTCAAGTGTGGGAAAAGCTGAAAATCTTGAAACACGACTCCTATAACTTGTTCTTCTGTTTTCAATTCAAATGGGTCGAATTTTGAGCCATCAAGGAAAAACTCGCCACTGTCTGCTTTTTCCAATCCAGCTAAAATACGTAGCATCGTTGTTTTTCCGCCACCAGACGGTCCGCCGATCGCCAATGTTTGTCCTTCTGGGATTACTAAGTTAAAATCTTTGATCACTTGTTTGTCACCAAATGATTTACTAATATTTTTTAATTCAATCATCGCTGTTCCCTCCTCGATTCTTAGCGGTAATAATTTAATTTTTCTTCAATTTGTTTCAACACGATCGTCAAAATCCCTGTCAATGCTAGGTAGATCAACGCAACACCAAGTAGTGGAAGCAAGCTAGCATCTCGTTCCATCGCAATCTTCCCTGCGCGCATCACATCTCCTAGACCTAAGATATAAATCAAAGAAGAATCTTTCACTAGATTGATGACTTCATTCCCTACAGAAGGTAAAACGATTTTTGTTACTTGCGGAATAATGATTCTTGTCACTGTTTGGAAAGGACTCAACTGTAACACTTGCGCTGCTTCATATTGCCCTTTAGGAATTGACTGGATACCGCCACGGAAAATCTCTGCAAAGTATGCAGCATAATTTAAAATGAATGCGATCAAGGCAGCTTCGAAGCGGTCAAATACGATCCCAATCGTTGGTAAGCCATAAAATACGAAAATCAATTGTAATAATAGCGGTGTTCCTCGCATGATCCAGACATACGTCTGTAAGAAATAACGTATCGGTTTAAAATGCAACGACAATCCTAAAGCTAAAATAATTCCTAACGGCAAAGAACCAATCAAGGTAAAGGCAAATAATTTTAAGGTTGTCAGCGCCCCTACTAACAACTGTGGCATCACTTCTAATAAATCATTCATTTTTCTTCCTCCTCTTTTCTTTAAAGGGGTACATTGTTAGCTGTCCCTTCCAACCACATGAAAAACAAAAAAAGTCCTTTGATCCGAAGATCAAAGGACGTAAAATACGTGGTTCCACCTTTTTTTATTAGTTTTTCGCAAAACTAACCTTATCTGGTCGTCTAACAACGACCGCAGCTATAACGGGCTTCCCGGATTTCCTTACTGGTTGTTCAGAAAATCGACTCCAAGATGTGTTTCACAATCAGTTATTGTCTCTTCTCACCAACCAGAGACTCTCTTCAAACACTTAATCGCTACTCTTCTTTTCGATGTCTTTTATTTAACTTAATGAGTAATTTACCTGATTCATTTTTATTTGTCAATCTTTTTTGTGCTAAAATAAATAAAAAATGAATGGAGGTTTGTTTTTTATGTCTGATGCCACGAAACAAGAAGCTTATGATCTACTTGATCGATTAGCAATCAATTACCAAGAAGTGAGCCATCCGGCAATCACTTCCGTCAAAAATCTCACGTTCTCTTTGCCAGGACCACAAGTCAAAAATCTCTTAATCAAGTCAAAGAAAGGCAAACAAATTTATTTCGTCGTCTTGCCTGATGAAAAACAAGCCGATTTAAAGTTGTTGGCAGAACAGTTGAAAGAAAAACGATTATCATTTGTTTCAGAAGAACAAGTGAAACGTCTATTACATGTTCCACCAGGTACCGTCAATCCGTTTGCCTTAGTCAACGATTTAGAAAACGAGGTCCAAGTCGTCATTGATTCCTCAATCGACCGCAAAGATACCGTCGGCTTTCATCCAAACAGCAATACGAGTACTGTCATTTTTCCCTTTGCAGATTTTGAACGATTACTCGCTCATCTGAATCATCTGCCATGGTATGAAGTCTTGTAGCTTAATTCTCTTTCATTGCAGCTTTCAAGGCAGCAGCTAATGGGCTTTCTTCCGGTTCTTCTGCTTGAGAATATTTCTTCATCAAGCGACGTTCTTCATGTTTCGTCATTTTTTTCTTCTGCTCTTTTTTCCCTAGCATTTTCTCTGTCGTCCCATCAAATTTACAACGGAAGTAAGCCCCATTCTTGCCTTCAATGATTTCCATTTTGCGATGACATTGCGGGCAACGATGATTGGAGACTTTCGGATCTTTGCGACGGCGATAGTTACAATCTTGATTCGTACAAACATAGATTTTTCCATCTTTTGTGTTCTTCTCACGCAGATTCGAGCCACAATCTAGACATTTCTTTTGCGTAATCGAAAAATCTTGATACTGTTGCTTGCTTGTTTTGATTTCTTGAACAAGTCGCTTCGTTTCCTTCTCGATCGATTGCAAAAAGACATTCGCTTGTTTTTTCCCAAGAGCGATCGCTTCTAAATCTTTTTCCCAGCTTTCCGTTAAATCAGGTGTCACAAGCGATGGATTGACCAACTCTAACAATTGCTTGCCTTTTGGTGAGACTTGCAAGCCTTGCGGTGTGCGTTCCATCAGTTCGGATTTGATCAGCTTTTCAATGATCTCCGCACGAGTCGCCGGTGTTCCTAAACTGTGTTTTTCCATCAACCCTAACAGACTGGCTTCCGTCAAAGGTTTCGGCGGTGCCGACAATTCTTTCTTGATCGTAAAGTCAGGTTGGATGCGCATGTCTTTCTTCCAATCGAAAGAATCTACATGACTTTCCTCCGTGTTTTTCCAGCCTGCTTCCAACACACGATTTTGGCGGAAAACAAATTGTTCGTTCCCAAATACAACGGTGATTTTCGTTTGGCTGATTTTATGTGGCTCTGCAAACAAGCCTAAGAATCGTGTCACGATCATTTGATAAATCTTTTGTTCTTCATTGCTTAATTTTTCATAGCGTGGACGATTTTCCGTCGGTAACAAAGCATGGTGATCCGTTACTTTATTGTCTTGGAACACGCTTGTTTGGCGAACGACTGCCCCATTTTTTAAATAAGTTTTGACTTCTGGCGCAAAATCACTGATAGCTTGAAGGCGTTCTTTCATCGTGCTTTTCATGTCATTCGTCAAATATTTACTATCAGTTCGTGGATACGTCACGATCTTATGCGTTTCATATAAACTTTGAACGAGACCTAACGTTTTCTTTGCTGAATAGCCATAGCGCTGATTCGCTTCTCGTTGGATCTCCGTCAAATCATACGGCAACGGTGCTTTTTCTGTCTTAGTTTTTTCTTCAATACTCACCACTGTTCCCTTACTTTGACTCAGTGTTTTAACAAATGCTTGGGCTTCTTCGTGGGATTTCAAAGCAAACTGATTTTTTTGGACCATTTTTGCTTGTTCCTTGCCGACTGTCAATGAAATCGTAAAATACGTTTGTGGTCGGAACGATTCGATTTTCTTTTCCTGATTACGCACTAAAGCTAAGGTTGGGGTTTGCACCCGACCCGCTGATAAATTGTCTTGGTATTTCACAGTTAGCGCACGTGTCACATTCAAGCCGACTAACCAGTCCGCTTTCGCTCTAGCTAAAGCAGACTCATAGAGTGCGTCATAACTTTTAGCTGGTTTCAATTGGTTGAATCCTGTCTTGATCGCTTTGTCCGTTTGAGAAGAGATCCATAAACGTTTCACTGGCTTATTGAAGTGAACATATTCTAAGATCCAGCGAGCAACAAGTTCGCCCTCACGTCCGGCATCTGTAGCGATCACGGCCTCTGAGACATCCTTACGACTAGCTAACTGTTTGATTGCTTTCAATTGATGCCCTGTTTTTGGTAATGGCTTGATACCTAACTTTTTAGGAATCATCGGCAAAGTTTCCATTTGCCAGCTTTGCCATTCTTTGTTTAGATCCTCTGGCATCTTTAGACCTAATAAATGACCAAGGGCCCAAGTCACGATCACCTTGGGTCCTTCGTAATAATTTTTGTGTTTTTGATTAGCACCCAGCACCTTGCTTAGGTCTTTCGCAACGCTTGGCTTTTCCGCTAGAATTAGTTGTTTCATAAAAATCCTTTCTGCTTTCCATGGTGATCGGCTGATAATCCTTCAGCAGAGCAAGTCCTTTATATTGCTGCAAGTCATCATCACATTCCTCACACCAGCGCTCATCCCCATCATTCCAAAAAGCACTTAGAAAATTGGTTTTGGCATGGATATACTCATAATTGTTTTTAATGGCTAGCCATTTTTCTTCATAACTTTGTTGTGCTTCTTCAAAAGAGGCAAAAGATTCCTCCACTTGAATATCTTCTTGCCAATTTTCAAAGAACCACCAAGGCTCATTATCACCGAACATTGTAATTACTTGATACATACGTGCGCTCCTTTTCTCAGGTCATCTTAAAAACATATTAGTCACTTTCCAAGAAAGTTGCAAGAAATTTTGCTTAAAAGGGGCATTTTATGAATGTTCAGAAAATTAATTTAAATGATGCCTTTTATTTTATTGGTAAAGTTGCTATAAAGTCGTCGATCATCCAGACATAACTTGCTTCTGGAGAAACATTTGGTTCATTGGTAAAGTATCCTAAGAAACGCAACGAAAGATAACCATGGATCATGCTTCGTAATTCTCGACTACGGTGGACTTTTTCTTCTTTTGACAAGGAAAAAGCGTCAAATATTTGTAAAATGATTTGGTTCGTTTCATGTATTCCTTCTAATAAAATTTCTTCATTGGTATGTGGCACACTGATCAGAAGTTCATAGACTGCCTGATTTTCAAATGCAAAAGACTGATAGGTTTGCGCATACGCTTGTATTGCTTCTCCCTTACTTTTCCCTACCAACACTCGGCGCAATTGATCATTCAGCTCCGTTAAAAGTTTCGCAGTCAACGCCGTCTTTACTTCCCGAATATTTTTGAAGTGATTATAAAGCGAAGGTGATTTGATATTCAATGCTTTAGCTAAATGTTGAAAAGTGATTTGCTGTACAGCCATCTCTTCTGCTAATTCTCGAAAGCAGTCGATGATTTTTTCTTGTGACAGCGTTCGTTTTTTCATCTAATTTCCCCTCTTATGGAATAAACTCAATCTTATTCAGTTTACCACGAAAGACGAAGAGAAAAAAGACTTCTTCTTGATAAACTACACATTGTAGTTTATAATAAATGATTGTAGATGAAAATTTTCAGAAAGAAGGCTTTACTGTGGTTTCAAGATTAAAGGATTCTGTATTTAGAAAAAGAGAACCTTGGGAAAAAAATCTAGTGGTTTTGTGGTTTGGTACATTTATGGCCGGAATAGGTTTCAGTCTAGTGATGCCTTTTATGTCACTTTACATAGATACGTTAGGTAATTACAGTACAGCACAATTGAATTTCTGGAGTGGATTGACCTTCTCCTCCACTTTCCTTGTTACTACCTTGATTTCTCCATGGTGGGGACGCCTTGCCGATCAAAAAGGGCGGAAGTTGATGTTGTTGCGTGCCTCTTTAGGAATGGCGGTAGTGATTTCCTTGATGGGTTTAGTAACAAGCGTGTATCAATTAGTCGCTTTACGACTATTACAAGGCATTTTTTCCGGTTATATCAGTAATGCAACAGCTTTAGTCGCCACTGGTACCCCAAGAGAAAAAAGTGGACAAGTACTTGGCACTTTGGCTACTGGCTCTGTGACCGGAACATTACTTGGTCCTCTACTCGGTGGACTTTCTGCTTCTGCCTTTGGGTATCGTCCAACCTTCTTTATCACTGGGACGATCTTGTTCTTCGTTTTCTTGCTCAGCTTATTTTTCGTCCATGAAAAATTTGTCCCCGTAGAAAAAAGTGAATTGGTTTCTGCTAAACAAATTTTCCGTGACCTGAAATATCCACATGTCGTCATCGGTATGTTTATTACGACAATGATCATCCAAGCATCAAACAATTCGATCAGTCCGATCATTAGTTTATATATCCGTCAATTGTTACATGGACACGGCAACGTCACGTTGATCAGCGGGATCATTGCTTCTATTCCCGGGATTGCCACACTGATTGCCGCTCCTCGCTTCGGACGTTTAGGTGATAAGATCGGTAGTGAACGAATCTTAGCGATCGGTTTAGGCTTTGCCTTGATCGTTTACATCCCAATGGCTTTCGTAACGAATGTATGGCAACTTGCAGGACTACGATTTTTGATCGGAATCTCCGACGCTTGCCTCCTTCCAGCGGTGCAAGCCTTGATCACTAAATACTCTCCCGCACAAGCTGCCGGAAGAATCTTTAGTTACAATCAATCCTTCCAAGCAACAGGAAATGTCGTTGGTCCGTTGATTGGTTCAAGTGTTTCAAGCATGTTCGGCTATCGTGGTGTCTTCTTATCCACATCCTTACTTGTTCTTGCAAACTTTGTGCTTGTTCGCCATAATACGAAGGAGATTCATGAGCGGGAAGAGGATTCATCAGTGGCACAATTGACTACACATAAATAGAGGTTGTGACAGAAGTGTCCAGCTCCGAGAAATAAGCCAGCCAGTCCGAAAATTGTTCTTCAAATTTTTGGACTGGCTGGCTTATTTCCGAAGGAGCTACTTCTGGAACACCGTTTATTCAATTTTATAAGGCGTGAGAAAACAAATACCTCAGACTTTTATTTTAAACGTATTGCAAGACTTTCGTTTCTTGATACGCATGGTCGATCAATCCGCCACCTAGGCATTCCATTCCGTCATAAAAAACAACGGCTTGTCCTGGTGTGATTGCGCGTACGGGTTCGTCAAAGATGACTTCTACGCGATTATTTTCTAATAAGCGCACGGTTACCGGTACATCTTGTTGACGGTAACGAAATTTCGCTGTACATTTGAATTCTTTTGGCATTGGTTCATTCGTTGTAAAATGGATTTCACTTGCATCTAAACTTGTCGCATACAATGCAGGATGATGGAATCCTTGTCCAACATATAATGTGTTCGTCGCAAGATCTTTACCCACCACGAACCAAGGTTCTTGTGAATCGCCACCGCCGCCGATCCCTAAGCCTTGGCGTTGTCCGATCGTGTAGTACATCAAACCAGCGTGTTCGCCTTTGACTTCACCGTCAAGGGTCACCATGTTGCCTTTTTTAGCTGGTAAATAGTTACTTAAAAATTGCTTGAAATTCTTTTCGCCGATAAAACAGATGCCTGTTGAATCTTTTTTCTTCGCCGTTGCTAGACCAGCACGTTCTGCGATCGCACGTACTTCTGATTTTTCCATGCCACCTAACGGAAAAATCGTTTTTGCTAATTGTTCTTGTGACAATTGGCTAAGGAAATACGTTTGATCTTTGTTGTTATCGACGCCACGCAACATATGTGACACGCCATTTTCATCACGTGTAACTTGTGCATAATGGCCAGTAGCAACATATTCTGCTCCCAAGTCCATTGCATAGTCTAAGAATGCTTTGAATTTGATTTCCTTATTGCACATTACATCTGGGTTCGGGGTACGTCCCGCACGATATTCTGCTAAGAAATATTCAAACACACGGTCCCAATATTCCTTTTCAAAATTAACTGAGTAATAAGGAATCCCGATTTGGGCAGCGACTTTCGCTACATCCTTATAATCTTCCGTCGCCGTACAGACGCCATTTTCATCGGTATCATCCCAGTTTTTCATAAAGATCCCGATTACATCATAGCCTTGTTCCTTTAACAAAAGTGCTGTTACAGATGAGTCAACACCGCCACTCATCCCAACGACAACGCGTGTTTTGCTGTTGTCTGTCATGGTATCACCATCATTTCAATTAGATTCTGAAACATCTACGAGTTGAAGGTCGCAACTTTTCAGTATTTTACATTATACGTCATCTTTCTGAAAATTTCACCCCTAAATAATCAATTTAAAAAAGCGACGTTTTTTAGTTGGTCCATTCCATGCTTTTCAGATACCAAAACTTTGCTATGAGATGAGTTTTATTCATGATTCAGTTTCTTACTACATTCACCAAAAACAAAAGCAGTAACACAACATTGAAATATGTAGAGAACAAATAGTTGATAAACAATAAGTAAAACTTTCGCCGGCTAGTTTCCAGTTTTGTTGCAGCGTATAGTCCAATCAACCCAGAGATCACCATCAACAGAAGTAAAGGAATCAAATAATAACTCTCGAAGGAATGACTTCGAAAAATAATCAAATAATGAGCATAAATAAATGCGAGTGTAGAAATAGACATCGGGATGATCAAGCCCATGATAAAGAACACTTTCTTCTTCTCTAACTCATGAAGTGCCCCCACAATCAATACGTACGCAATAGGAAACAATAAATACTCCACATTACCAAAACTGGCAAAACCTAATAAAGTACCTAGTACAATACCATACATCAAAACAAGATGAATCCCAATGAGCCCCCTTTTTAAGAATGCTGAGGGGATTCTAGTTGAGTAAAACAAACTGATTCCACTGATGATCCACCAAGAATATTGGACTGTTGCAAATAACCAATAAAATTTAAAAACAAAAACTAAACTTCCTAATAGAAAACAAAGCGCCAATAGATAGAACGAAATGTATTTATTCGGCATACTTTTTTTTACAATCATTCCACTCACTCCTTCTTTCTTAAATCCACTCACAATCAGATAAAATTTCTATTAATTTTTAAATTGTTCAATTGATACATAAAATAAAATGTACTAACTTTTGAAAAACTCTATCCCGAAGACTTGTAACCAATAAATTACGATAATCAAGACAGTACTGTAAGTAGCGAAAAGGTAATTCAGCCCTAGCAGTAGCCATTTTAACTTCGTCTTTTTTATTTTTGTCGAACAATAAAAACCAATCAAACCCGGAAAACCCAAACCTAATGCAAAAAGAATACCTTCAATTTCTCCACTTAAATAAATATGTATATAAAACAGACCACTTACACATGCAAGCATTGACAAACATAAAACGAATACATTCAATGCACGTTTCATTCTTCTTTCTCCTCCTTATCAACATCAATATTTCTCACTAAAAACAGAAATAGCTTCAAAAATTTAAAGAAAATTGGAAAATCGTAAATAAAAAGACATAGCCAAATACAAAATTCAACGTAATCAATGTCTTTTTCAGGTATCTGTCTGCGATTCCTAACGCAAAAACGATACTCCCTCCATTGATGACCCAACAAATCGAAATTGTGACTATAAATAGATGCGATTGATATTTAAATGATTCAAACAATATGGGACTAGCAAAGATACACGTAATGAATACAAGAAAAATTGACAATATCAATAGAACTACTGATTTTTTTGTACGAGACTTATTTTTTAGAAAAGACATTTATACGCTCCTTTTTACTATTTTTAATTTTCTATTTTACAAGCACACATAGACTAACCAACCATAGATACAACAAAAATTCACTAATATAATTCCTCTTTTCAAATATGGATAAGTGATTTTTGTTGAAAAAAACAAACTTGCAGTGCTACATAACCAACAAACCGTCATGATGAATATTCTGATTTCATATTGCAATTTAGAATACGGATAGGCATAGAATAAAAATAAAAGAATAGAGATTGCCAATAAAACAATTGAAAGAATAAATTCTAAATAATTTTTCTTGGTTAACATTCCTATTCCTCCTCGTAATAGTCTTAACTCATTTGGATAAACTTTCTAATAAACCATTCAATGAATTGCCCAATAACAATATACGTAGCAAAAAAGTAATTCAAAGAAATAAGCAACCATTTATAATGTCGAAGTTCCGCTTTAGTGGAAAAATAAAGTCCTAGCAGACTTGGAAAAGTCATCATGAAAAACAAAATAATCCGTAGAGCACTCTCTCCGGAAATGATTCCTCCAACAAAGCAACTCATCGAAAAAACATTGCTATAGATAATATGAATTGGTTATTCGTCATCTTATTCTCCTTTTTAATTTATGAATATCTGTATTTTCAAAAATCATATATAAACCACCAACCATAAATACAGAAAATGTTGATGCTAATGACAATACGTTTCAGAAATTTATTACTGATCGCCCGACAAAAAAATAAACTAAATCCGCTTAGTATCCAACAACCGTAGACAATAATCCTTTGATATACAAGTGGATATAGTCTATAGGATAAAAAATAATGTCTAGCAAGTAGACATGAAAGTATCAATAATACAAACGACAAAATCCAATATTTTTTATTTTGAATCATTTTTTTCTCCTTCTTTCAATATCTTTCTTGATACGCCTGTTCCTTTTTATTTATAAAAAAATTGTAAGAAAACATAGACCAAATCCCATATGGTGAGCGTAGTCGCAAATAAATAATTCACGACTAACAGAGACCATTTCAAGTACCTTCTCATAGTGATTTTTGTGGTAAAATGGATTCCCGCAAGTCCTGGGATAATGATCACAAACACCAAGATGAAGCCGATATATCCTCCATAATCTATGATTGCTCCCAATAAACACAAGATCGATAAAATCATAGAAACAACTAAACCGATTTTATAACCGTTCATAAGTATCTCCTTTCTTCGCTTCTTTTAAAAATAATCGAAGCTATTTTTCTATATTGACCGCTAAACATAAAACCCCACTACAATTAATTTTAATTCGTTATTTTAATTGTAAAATAAAATAACGAATAACAATTTAAATGATTGGTCTAATATAAATTTCTTATTTATATAAAAAGGGGGAAATAGCTAACGTCAAAAAACTAATTAATATATATTATATGTACAAAAAAATATAATTATTAGTTATTATTTTACCATATAAAAACTTATAATAGATTAATCCTCAAACTTTTTTTCGTTATTTTTTTATTTATTGTTACACTTCAATTTTCGAGTAAACAGGCATAACCAGAAATATTCTACCAACAACAAAAAGCATCCAAGTACTACTCGTAATAGTAGCACTTGGATGCTTTTCAACTATCTTTCAACTAAATACTTCCGTCCCGATTGAGCCTCTTCTTTACCTTTTTTTCAGTCGTTCCAGTTCTGCTTGTTTTTTCTGATAGATTTCCTCTATATTGTTTTCTGATAAAGGTGTGCCAAAGGGTAATTTTTTTTCCAATAGTTCTCGTTCTGGTGCATCTACACCTACATTGACGTCGTTGCCGATCGGTACGCTGTAGTGATGGATATGTCCGTGAAGGTTGCGGATTTTATCATTGTTTCCTATCAATAACGGATAATGTGTCAGATAGTATTGTTGATGATTGAATTTTATGATGACGCCCACATCGTAAAAGTAAAATTTTTGTTTTCCTTCACTTTTCCATGGATCATGTTGTTCCAAGTATTTGAAAAAGGCTCGACTGTCATGATTTCCTTTAATAAAGTGGATCGTGCCATTCAATTGTTTGACTAAGGAAAGAATTTCTTCGCTGCCTTTTTCATATTTGGGATGCATCGCAAGGTCACCTAGATGATAGACATGGTCAGATTCCTTTACTACTGCATTCCAACTAGTAATCAACTGATAATTCATGCGGGCAACATTTTTAAATGGTCGTGGTGAAAAATCACTATTCCTAAGCAACCGTTCATGAAAAAAATGGATATCACTGATAAAATAATTCATCCAAGCTCACCGTCCTTTATAAATATCGTATGTGAAAACAAAAAAATAGGCAATCAATGCCTATCTTCAAAAAGAAAGTTTTTCTTAGCTATGTTTACTTTGTAATTCTATATCGTAGTTTCTTGCTGAAGGAACCATGTACAGCGCAACCGCACATAGTAATGTACCGATTCCAGCAATCACAAATAGTTTTTCTACGCCAAGGGCATCTGCTAATGGGCCGGCAAAGATCAAACCAACTGGACCGGGTAGAGACATCAGAGAATTGAACACGCCCAATACTCTTCCTAAAATACTTGGCTCAAAACTTTGCTGGATCATCGCCATCACTAATGTATTGTAGTAAGGTGTGGCCAAACCGGCAATCGCATTGAGAATGACAAAATAAATAAATCCTTGTGAGGTCGCTGGCAATAAACCACTCGCTCCAACTGATACACCTAAGACGATGTAAGAGATGATCACTAATAACATGCGATTCTTAAAGTGTCCAGAAAACCCAATGATCGCTCCCCCTACTAACATTCCAACAGCGTATATCACTTCGATCAAACCAGCTTGTCCGACGGTGCCATTGAAATAGCCCATAGTCATTAAAGGGTATAAGCTTGCAGCTGGCATGAATAACAGCATGAAAACTGCGCCATTGATCATGATATGCCATAATCCCCGTTTCTCGTACAGCTTTTTAACTCCAAATTTAGTATCCGCTAATAAATGAACCTTTTCCCCTTGTCTGTCAATCTTAGGGATCATAACAAATATCAACAGACCGACACCAAGAATGGCTCCTAACACATCTAAAAGGATCAAACCATTCATTGGCACCGCAGCAAATAAAAAAGCACCTAATCCAGGAGCAATGATATAATTCGCTGATTGGACCATTCCCAACCGTCCATTGATCCTTGTCAATTCCGTTTCAGGAACCATCGTTGGTAAGATCGATTGGATCGTTGGCATTTGAAAGGTCTGTGCGACTGAACGAATAAATAGAGAGACAAAGACTAACCATAACGGAAAGGTCGACATCACTGTTCCTACAATGGATAAAATAAGAGCAAAGATTGCAACAATGATATCCGTGTAAATCAATAACTTTTTCTTATCCCAACGATCAATCAGCGGTCCAACAAACGGACTTAAAAGAACCATCGGAAGCATCCCTAATAATGTGGCAAAACTTAAAATAGTCGCCGATCCTGTTTCTTGTGTTAAATACCAAATGATGGCATACTGCACGACCATACTTGTGATCCCTGATAAAAATTGACCTATAAGAAATAGGTTGATATTCTTTTTCCAATGTTTTTCCATAAATCCCTCCTGTTTTTTGTATCGTTTTATTCTACCATTATTAATCCAGCGATTGCTACAAAACAAAGTCCACATTATTTCTTCCTGATTGAAAAAATGGTAAACTGAATAAAACGTTTTTAGGAGGTACCACCATGGAAACAGTCAGTTTTCACACGACGATCAGCCGTTCAGAAATAAACATTGATTTTGAAGAAGAACAAATCCATTTCAGTATACTTAATAAAAAAACTAAGCTGTTGGAGAATTCCTTTTTTCTTTATTATGAAAAAAACAAATGCATTGCTATTGGAAAAGACGATCAGCCTAAAAGTTTTGACAAAGTGATTCTCGTCAAATTACCTTGGGATCTTGAAGCAGATTATTTTATGTACCTTTTGAATGATCAAGCAGCTGAGGCCGGATTAACCTTAGAAAAAGACCAAGATTTCAAAGAAAAGATCCCAGCAGAAGCCGCCAAAAAATTAGCACCAAGCATCGAAAAGGTAACGACTGTGTTGACGACTTTCGGCTATGGCTTCGCTCCGCTTCCTGAGACGAAAAAGAAACCTGCCAAAGCACGTCATCGCTGGACGAAACAAATCAGTGAGATTCCTTTTACAGTGGAATTTCGCGGCAGTAAAGCAACGCTTTATTGGATCAGTCGCAACGAGATGTTGATCAAAGCAGGTGCTACTTTATTACCTGATGCTCCATTGAATAAAGACGGTTCAGTCAGTTATGCAGCTAAATACGGTGATAAAATGCGCGACGACTATCAAGCGCAGATCAAAGATAACAAGATCGTGGAGGATGTTATCGTCAAAAGTGTGAATGAAGCTAGTTTACTATTGTATTATGGTGGAACAAATAGTTGGTTAGAATTAAAAGATCCCCAAGGAAAAACATTAGATGAATGGTCAAAAGTCGAATGATCGTTGACTACTAAAAAAATACCTGAGCGCTAGAAAGAACAGCTTGGCCTACTTATCGTCATATAAAGACGATAGACGTGCCTGATTCCCTAGCGCTTAGGTATTTTTAGTTTTTCTTTGCTATCTCACACGATTGATTAGCCTTCAACTTTTTCAAATAGTCCACGACTGATCATGCTATCCATCAAGAAATAAAACTTATCTTGACTCATTTTTTGCTTTGGATCTTTAAAAATATCGACTGCACGCAACCCATTGGCTGTCGTGATCGACATCTTCAATGACTTGATGTCTTTAGCAACTGTGATTTTTAATTTAAAGCCTTCTTTGCTTTGTGGGGTTGCATCAAGCGGACGAATCAATTGATAGTTGCCGCCGTTCGTTTCTGTAAAACCATTATCACGTAATGTGTATCTTTTTGCATCAGGATGTAAACGGTAAGTGACCGGAGAACCGAGTACGGACGCTGTTTGTTCAAATGCCATATTTTTCACCTCAGTAAATTTAGTTTCCTCTTTATTATAAAAGTTTCTGACTCGTTTTACTAGGCTTTTTCATGCTTAGATCGCCTTTACTAGGCTATCCGCAAATCGTTGGACTTCTTCTTCTATGTTGCCATAACCAAAACTGATACGGATCGATTCTTTCAAGAAAGGTGTTCCTTTTCCATACATCGCTTCTAGCACATGAGAAGGCTCGATATTTCCAGCAGTACATGCCGAACCGATCGAGATCGCAAAGCCTTGCAGATCTAATTTCATCAATAAGAGGTCATTGACAATGCCCGGAATACGTAAATTCAGGACATGCGGTAATTTATTCGATAAATCACCATTGATTGCATATTCAATGCCATTTTCTGCTAATTTATCTAAAATCAATTGCTGGAAGCCAACGTACTTTTTATTACGTGCTTCTCTTTCTTCAAGGGTCAATATCTCGACAGCTTTGGCTAGTCCGCAGATACCTGCCAAGTTTTCTGTACCAGCACGACGTTTTTCTTCTTGTTCGCCACCTAAAAGCAAAGGTGGGATGTTTACGCCATCTCTTTTATATAAAAAGCCGATTCCTTTAGGCCCATTGATCTTATGCCCTGATATGCTCAAAAGATCGACCCCTAATTCTTGAGGATGAATGGTTTGATTGCCATAAGCCTGAACAGCATCCGTATGAAAATAGGCTGGATGTTCTCGCAAGATTTCACCGATTTCTTTGATTGGTAATAAATTGCCGATTTCATTATTTCCGTACATGATCGATACTAAAATGGTTTCTTCTTTTAATGCAGAACGAAAATCATCGATGGAGATATTCCCTTTTTGGTCAACTGGTAGATATGTAACCTCAAACCCCTTTTTTTCTAGATACTTCATCGTATTCAAGACAGCTGGATGCTCTATAACTGTAGTAATCAGATGTTTCCCTTCATTTTGGCGTGAAAATGCTGTTTCAAGAATTGCGGTATTATCGCCTTCAGTTCCGCCACTGTTAAAAATGATCTCATGCGGGCGGACTTGTAAACTATCTGCCACAATTTGTCTGGCATTTTCTAATTTTTCATGAGCCATCCGACCAAATCCATGAATGCTCGAAGGATTGCCAAATGTCCCTTCCATGATATCCATCATTTCTTTGATTACTAACGGATGCATCGGCGTCGTCGCTGCATGATCTAAATAAATATTGCCCAATGTATTCATCCCTTTCAAATAGAACTAGGCACATTCTAGCATAGAAATAGCAAGTTACCAAAAATAAACTGTGCTAAAGGCGTTTTTTTAGTCGCTCGGACACAGTAGATGAAAAAAACACCATAAAAATGAACCGTGTTCCGCCATTTTATGGTGTTTCGACCTTCTTTATCTAAAGCTCTTCTCTTCCAAACGGAACAATGGGCTCATCGGTGTATTTTCGTGGATACGTTTCACCGCTTCTCCCATCAAGTTTGAACAAGTCACGATCGTCAAGTTTTCAGGATGACGTTCTTCTGTTGTATAGACAGAATCAGTAATACAAATGTCTTTGATCGGTGCTTCGTCCAAGATTTGTTTCGCAGGATCTGACAACAAGCCGTGTGAAGCACAAACGTAGATATCTTTTGCGCCATTTTCTTTCAGGACTTTGGCTGCTCGAGCGAACGTCAAACCAGTATTTAAAATATCATCAACCAGTATGCACGTTTTCCCTTGAACATTCCCGATGACATAGCTTTCTGCTGTTCCTTCAACTTCTTCGTCTGCATGATCAACGATCGCTAACGTACTATTTAGGTACTCTGACAAGCTGCGTGCACGTTGGACACCGCTATTCTTTGGTGACACAACGACAATGTCATCGCCAACTAATCCAAGCTCACGATAATAATGAGCAAACAATGGCATTGTAAATAAGTTATCTACAGGAATATCAAAGAATCCTTGCACTTGAACTGTATGCAGATCTAACGTCAATACACGTGTCGCTCCTGCTTCTTCAAGCATATTCGCAATCAGTTTTGCTGTAATTGGTTCATGAGGTTTCGCTGTACGGTCTTGTCTCGCATAGCCATAATACGGCAACACCACATTGATCGTTTTGGCACTTGCACGTTTCATCGCATCGATCATGATCAATAATTCCATGTAGTAATCATTGACTGGCTCATTCGTGGACTGAACGATGTAGACATGGTCGCCACGGATACTTTCTTCGATGTTGATCGAAATTTCTCCATCGCTGAATTGTTTGACTACACATTTCCCTAACTCTGTTCCAAATACTTTGGCGATTTTTTCTGCTAACGGTTGATTCCCATTCAAACTAAAGATTTTCAACGTGTCGTCCTGATACTTTTTACTCATGACATCCTCCCAAACTTCTCTATTCTTGGATAGTTTAACATATTTCTACGAGTATTTCTGGTGTTTTCTGAAAATAATCAAGGAAGTGAGACTGTGCCATTCGCCCACTTAGCAGGAATGACTTTATTCGTGTTTCCCCAATTATCATGGACTTTATAATAACGTTCACCAGAAGCTGATTCATAGTAAGCATAAGCTGTGACCCAATGATTACCGTAAGTACTGCCTAGTAGTTTTAAAATGCCGATCATTACCGGTTTTCCTTGGCGAATTCTCTTTGTTGCTCGTTGCCAAGACCCCACTACTGTACTTCTGGCGTAAATGGGTTCTTGTTGTGTTTTAAAAAAGGCGGATATCCCTGAGCTTACTTGAATCGGTATGGTGGGAAAGCCTAAAGGTTGGATCGTGTGACGTAGCTTTTGGATCAATTCTTTTGCATCGCGAGAATCTTTTTGGCGAATATCTGATGGAATCAGATCCGACACACAATAATCTTGATAGTAGGCAAGCAGCACTGCTGCCGCATAAGTACCACAAAGATAACCAGATGGCGTTCGCCACTTTTTATAAGTCAAGAAACGTTGCTCAGGCAAGCCTACCCAACAATCCACTAAATGTGTGGTTGACTGTTGTTGCGCCCACTTTGTTAGAAACGTGTCGATCATTTCATCGTCACTAGTTGCTGCATCTATACTTGTTTCTTGCCAAGTAATGGATGTTGCGATACTTTTTGAATAGCCATCCACCGCCGTAATAACTTCGATAGACTGACCTTGACGATCAACGATCAAATAGCTTTCATTTTCAAAAATCACTGCTAAATAGTGTTCGTTCTCCCGTCTTCTTTTTAGCAGACGAAACTCTCTGATTCGCTCTGTTTTTCCGTCGAGCGTGACTTCTTGCCATTTCCCACTTGCATTTTTCAGAACGATCACCGTTGCCAAAAATCTATAAATAGTTCTAACCAACTATAAAAGTTGTCAGATTAATGTTTATTTCCTGTTTCACCGTGCCCGATTTTGCCACTTGCTCGCTACTGTCGTTTGTTCTAACACTCCACAGGCGTCAATTCGGATACAACGAATCCTATATATCTACGTTTTTCTTTTGATTAGAAACTCGTAGATCAAGCACTGTAATTAGCTAAATTCAGACTGGCATTATGATCCCTATCTGTTGTATAACCGCATTTCTCACAATGGTAAATACGTTCACTCAGTTTTAAGTTCACTTTCCTATGCCCGCATTCGTAACACAATTTAGAACTTGGATAGAATCGATCTGCTTCGACGAATTCAATGCCGTACTCTTCACATTTGTATTGAAGTTGACGTTTGAACTCATAAAATTTTTGTTGTGCGACTGATTTAGCTAAGTGCTTGTTCTTCATCATGCCCTTTACATTCAATGTTTCAACAACGATTTTCGATGGTTTGGTTTTCACGATCTCAGTCGTTGTTTGATGGATGTGGTTCTGACGAATATTTGCTAATTTTCGATGTATGTGCCGAATGTTCTTTTCTAATTTATAGATGTTACATGTTTTGACAAATCGGTTTCCCTCCTTGTTCATCTCGTATTTTCGAGAGACGTTACGTTGTAACCGACGTAATCGTTTCTCGATTTTTCTTACTTTGTTTGTCTGGTTGATATTTTTATAAACTTTGCCATTTGAAACAACGGCTAAATTTTTGATACCTAAATCAATACCCAACACTTCAGTGGTTAATTCTTGTTTGTGACATTCTTTTTCAATGCCAACAGAAAGATACCAATACTTGCCATCGAAAGAGATTCGTGGATTGAGATATTTCGTCTTCATTGGCACTTGTTCACTAGTTTTTATCCAACCAATTTTTTCAAGTAGAACGGATTTCGCTTTTACTTTTAATTTGACATTGTCATTATAAAAAGCAGGTTTTGTCTTCTTTCTGGACTTAAAACGTGGCTTCTCTGCTTTCACTCGACTTTTTCCGCTACAGCCATCAAACCATTTTTTATATGCATCACAAGCATCTTTAACTGCCTGCTTTGCAACATTATTTGACACTCGGTTCAACCAAGCATACTTTGGACGTTTTTTTATTTGAGTAATATGCTTTCGCAACTCATTGTTGGTGATAAATTTCCCACCAAATCGATGATTCATTTCCCACATGTGCAATACCCAGTTAAACACCCAGCGAGCCGTTCCAGCTGATTGCCAAAGTTGTTCTTCTTGTTCTTTCGTCGGCCGTAGTCTTATCTTCTTGGCTCGTATGACTTTTTGTACTAGTTTTGATCCCTTTTTTGTCTCCTGTTTCTTAAAAGTTTGTAGACTTCCTTCGTAATGTTTTGCCCATTTTCCGGCTGGATAGTTCATATTTGTTCTCACCTCAATAGTAAGATACGCCCTATCTAGCCATTCAAACGATTTTTTTACTATTTCTAAATTCTATCCTACTGCCCTTGACCTCCACCTACATTATAAGGGATAGACCTAAAAAAATAAATCAGAGTGACTAATAGATGATTGGTTGTTTTTAACATTTTTCTTGATTTGTATGGACAGAAATTGAACTTCTTATCCGTCAAAGAAGCTGATTATGCCTCCAATCACTTGTGCTTCTTTGGAGTAGATTTTACGTTCCATTTGTTTATTCTGCTTTTTTGTTAGATAATGGGCACACGGAACTAAAAAGGAGCGATGATTCAATGAACCAAGAACGTTTGAAACAAGATTTTTTTGAAGCAGTAAATGAAGAATGGTTAAAAACAGCAACAATTCCTGCCGATAAACCAGCGACTGGCGGGTTTCAGGATTTAGTTGATGGCATTGATCAACTAATGATGCAAGAGACAGATAAGATGTTAGCTGATCCGTCATCTGTTACGTCTGACAAGATGCGTCAATTCCTTGCGTATTACCAATTGGCAAATGATTATGCCTATAGAGATCAATTAGGTGCGACACCTTTACAACCAATCCTTGAACGGATCGAAAAACTTACTTCTTTTGATGAACTAAATCAGCAATTTCCAGACTGGACATTGGATAGCTTACCGCTACCTGTTGTTTTAGATGTGGATGCAGATATGAAAAATGCACAAGTCAATGCCTTTTTCGCCTCACCACCGTCTTTATTTTTACCAGATAAAACTTATTACGAAGCAGAACATCCAAATGGTGCTCAGTTATTGTCCGTCTTTTTTGATATGATGGTCCAACTTCTAGAAATGACAGGCAAAGAAAGAAGTCAGGCTGAAGCAATCGTTGAACAAGCGATCCAATTTGATAAATTGATTGCGCCTCATGTCAAAAGCGCAGAAGAAAATGCGGACTACAGCCAAATGTATAATCCAAGAGCCTTTACTGAATTTACGGCATATACAGATGCACTTGACTTAACTGCCTTGAGTACTGGCTTGATTGGCACACACCCAGATCAAGTGATCGTTACAGATCCTGTCTACTTTGAACATTTAGCTGAACTGTTGACAACGCCTCATTTTCGACTACTTAAAAGCTGGATGATCGTAAAAACTGTGCGTTCATTAAGCAGTTACTTGTCTGAAGAGTTCCGTCAAGTCAGTGGGATCTTCTCTCGAACTTTATCGGGAACTGATGAAGCAATGCCGCAAAAGAAAGCAGCATATTACCTTGCTTCAGGGCAATTTGATCATGTACTTGGAGATTACTATGGCAACAAATACTTTGGTGAAGCGGCGAAAAAAGATGTCGAGCAAATGGTCAAAAAAATGATCAACGTTTATCAAAAACGACTTGAAACAAATGAATGGTTAAGTGATGCGACACGAGAAAAAGCAATCGTCAAATTGAACAAATTAGGCATCCAAGTCGGTTATCCTGACAAAATCCCTGCTTTGTTCGATGCATTCCAAACAGTTCCCGCAGATGAAGGTGGAACCCTTCTTTCAAATGCATTGAACTTTAGTCATCTGACGTTAAAGGATCGTTTCAGTAAATGGAACAAACCTGTCGATCGTAGTGAGTGGGAAATGAGTGCAGACACAGTCAATGCGTACTATCACCCATTCCGCAACGTCATCGTTTTCCCAGCTGCGATTTTACAAGCGCCATTTTATAGTTTGGAACAATCTAGTTCAGCAAACTTCGGCGGAATCGGTGCAGTTATTGCGCATGAGATCTCTCATGCTTTTGACAACAACGGCGCAAAATTTGATGAATTCGGTAATTTGAATAACTGGTGGACAGAAGAAGACTTTTCTCATTTCCAAGAAAAAGCACAAGCTATGATCGAACAGTTTGATGGTGTACCTTTTGCAGATGGCACAGTCAATGGCAAACTGACTGTTTCTGAGAACATTGCCGATGCTGGTGGGCTAAGTTGCGCACTAGAAGCCGCAAGGACAGAAGACGATTACTCAGCAGCCGATTTCTTCATGAATTGGGCAACGATCTGGCGCACAAAAGCGAAAAAAGAATACCAACAATTACTTTTACAAATCGATGTTCATGCACCTGCAAAACTACGTGCAAATATCCAACCTCAGAACTTAGAAGAGTTTTATGAGGCATTCGAGATCACTGAAGAAGATCCGATGTATCTAGCACCTGAAAAACGTGTGCATATTTGGTAATTTTTGTGATCCAGCTACGAAAATCATGGAATAGTAACTAGTAATAACCAAAATAAAGCGACCCCAAAAGTTAGATGAATGATCTAATCTTTGGAGTCGCTTTTTTATCCCTTAATAATCTCAGCACCAAGCGCTGTTTGAAAATGCTTCAACGCCCAGTCATGTCCGATTGGATCAAAACTAGCAACTGCATCTTCATAAATAAATAATTGATAGCCTAAGTTATACGCATCGACCGCTGTATGCAAGACACAAATGTCTGTACAAACGCCTGTTAAATATAGCTCAGTAATCCCACGTTCACGCAAACGAATATCGAGATCTGTACCGCTGAATGCTGAATAGTGGCGCTTATCGATCCAATACACGTTGGCTTGCGTTTGGTGTTCCTTATAAATCTCTTGCAAGGAACCATATAGATCACGACCATTCGTTCCGATCACATTATGTGGCGGAAACAAGTTGTTTTCTGGATGAAAGTCATCCGTTGGGTCATGGGCATCAATAGCAAAGACGACATAGTCATTTGCTTCAATGAAAGATTTTGTGTGGTCTGTCAATGCTGTTTCAATCGCTTGCCCGGCTTCTCCAGTAGTCAATTTCCCGTCATCTGCAACAAAATCATAGGTGTAATCAATCGAAATCAATGCTTTCATACGGTTCACTCCTTATACAAGATGTTTGACAAACTCAATCACCATTTCAGCTGAACGTTTTCCTGCTTCTTCAATGAATTCGTCAAAGCTTTGTGTTGCTGAATGGTCTGCTGTATCACTCATTGCTCGCACGATCAAGAAAGGAATGTTGAATTGTTGCGCTGTTTGACCAACCGCAGCTCCTTCCATTTCACAAGCAAGTGCTTCAGGGAAATTCCCTAAGATCTCTTGGACTTTTGTTGGAGAATCAACAAATGTATCCCCTGTAACGATCAAGCCTTCTTTGGCATTTAAGTTGGTTGCTTCTGCGGCTCTTTTCATTTCTGAACGTAAATACGTACTTGCTTCATAGTAAAGAGGCATCCCTGGTAATTGTCCTGGTTTATAGCCAAAACCTGTCACGTCTGCGTCAAAATAGGCAACTTTGTCAGAAATCACGACATCCCCTACACGTAGCCCTTCACCAATACCGCCAGCTGATCCTGTATTGATGACCATGTTGACACCATATTGTTGGATCAGCAAGCTTGTTGTGATCGATGCCAAGACTTTTCCGATGCCTGAACGTACAACGATGACTTCATGATTTCCTAAAGAGCCTGAAATAAACAAAGCCCCCGCTCTTTCCCATGATAACGGTTCGCCTAATTGCTCTCTTAAAATTTTTACTTCTTCTTCCATAGCGCCAATGATTCCAATTTTCATCTACTAGTTCCTTCTTTCTATAAAAATGCGACTGCTAGAAAAACGATGGCTAACAATAAAATGACGATAACCAAGCCTTTCATTAAAATAGCATTCCATTTGCGTGTTTTTTCTCGTTCGCCGGCTCTTGTTTTTGTGATCGGCTTGTTTTTCTTTTGTTCTTTGCGATAAAAGCTCGCGATCTTTTTTTCTTCTTGTTTGTACGTGGCTTCCGCTTTTCTTTGTTTTTTCAATGATTCTTGTGCTTGTTCTTGCTGTCGCTTGCGGATTTCACTACGTGTGACTAGCGGTCCTTTGACCATCCATCGATCCCTCTACTTTCCTTTGTTCATTGATTCCCAGTATTGAATCGCATAAATCGTTTTGGCATCGCAAATGACTTGATCTGCCATCGCTTGTTTTGCTTCTGGTAAAGTCAGCGCATAAAGCTCCAATACCTCGTCCTCGTCTTGTGCTAGAGGCTGTTCTACTTTTTTGATATTTAATGCATGATAGATATGCAAAAGTTCATTTGCAAATCCTGGTGACAAATACATGGAAGTCAAATGTTCCAATCGCTCTGCGCGGTAGCCCGTTTCTTCTTCTAGTTCTCTGGCCGCAGTGATCTCAGGCGCTTGTTTCTCTCCTGGATCGATTTTACCTGCGGGTATTTCCAGAATCACTTTTTCTAAAGGTTTACGGAATTGTTTGACTAATAATAGACGTTCCTGTTCATCAAAAGCAATGATCCCCACACCACCCGGGTGAAAGACCAGCTCACGTTTTCCGACATTGCCATCTGGTAAACGAACATCATCGACAGCTACATCAATGATCGCGCCATGATAGATTTCTTTTCGTTGGATCGTTTTTTCTTCAAACTGTTCGTATTCAAGCATCATTTCCCCTGCTTTCTTTTGTCCTATAATAACTACTTTTTTTGATTTTTTCAATTTTCTTTTTGATTTCTTACTTAGTTTAACATATCCAAACCTTAGAAATTCTATAAACTCGTAAAATCCACCTTTAGTCCGATACTAATTATTAAGTAGGGTGTGCTAAAATGAAGGAGTAGATGAATCGAATGGTCAACGAATATACTTGGAGGTTTTTATAATGATCAAAAAAAATTGGAAATGGATCTTAGGTTTACTCTTAGTGATACTGTTCTTTAGTTATAATGATGTATCGATCACATCAATGATCTTGCTGATTGGCGCTGTTTTGGTGATTTGGGGACTTTTCGGTTTTCGTAGCAAACCTAAAGATAAAACCGCATTACCCGATCTTTCAGACAAATTAGCATCCCATTATAGCGAAAATGGTATGACACCTAGCGAAATCTCTTATTTTAGAGAAACGATGAATCAAACAAAAAATGAAATTGAACAGCTAGAAAAAAATATGCACGAAACAGCGAAGTTAAAAGCAATCGATCTTCGTCACGAACCTGTAAAAGCAGCAAAAGGGTTGTTCAAAGAACTTGTAAAAGAACCTACTCGCCTGCACGATGCGAGTCAATTTCTTTACACCCACTTGCCAAATTTAGTGGATTTGACAAATAAATACATCGAGATCAATGCACACGAGATCAAGAATAAACAGACTTACCAGAAATTGGAAGAAAGCAATCAGATCATTGATCAACTCGCTTTATTAGTTGCTAAAGACTATCAAGATTTCGTATCCGAAGATCTGGAAGATATCGATGTAGAGATATCTGTTGCGAAACAAAGCTTAAAGCGTGATAATAAAGAAGAACAAGAAGAATAAGCAACTCGTCTCTAAGACTCGGAACAGTTAGACATCGTCTGCCTGTTTCGGGTACTTTTTCTAGCTTCATTCGATAAGGAGGAAATTATATGGAAAATAAGCCAAATTTACCAAAACAAGAAGTAACCCCAGTTAATGATACTTTAGAAGACTTACTGAATAATCCATTTTCGACACCTGTCGATAAATTGACCCAAACACAGCAAAACGAAATCAATGCTTTGCAAGAGCAACAAACAGCTGCCCGTTTGATTGATAAGTTACCTGCCGAAAGACAAGAACAAGCAAAACAATTAGCAGAAAAAATCGATGTGACTGATTCTCAGTCTGTCATCAGCTATGGTTCCGCTGCCCAAACAAAATTAGGTGAATTCTCACAGTCAATGTTGAATCACGTACAAGCGCAAGATATCGGACCAGTCGGCGATTCATTGACTGAACTGATGTATCGCTTGCAAGAAGCGAATCCTGATGAATTACGTGCCGGCGAAGGAAATATTTTCCAACGCGTATTCGGCAAAGTCAAACAATCGATTTATGAAGTGACTGCAAAATATCAAAAAATCGGTGCGCAAATCGATAAGATCTCAGTCAAATTAGACAAAGAAAAAGATGGTCTATTAAAAGACAATTTGATGTTAGAACAACTTTATCAAAAGAATAAAGATTATTTTGATGCGTTGAATATTTATATCGCTGCTGGCGAGTTAAAAATGGAAGAACTACAAACAACGATCATCCCAGAAGCGATGCGAAAAGCAGAACAAACAGGCGATCAAATGGATGTACAGATCGCCAATGATTATACACAGTTTCTTGATCGCTTAGACAAACGTACCCACGATCTACGTTTAGCAAGACAGATCACGATCCAACAAGCACCACAGATCCGTTTGATCCAAAACACAAACCAAGCGTTAGCAGAAAAGATCCAAGCATCGATTGCTACAGCGATCCCATTGTGGAAAAACCAAGTGGTTATCGCGTTGACTTTACTTCGTCAAAAAGATGCTGTTACTGCACAACGTCAAGTTTCTGAAACAACCAACGATCTGTTGAAGAAAAACTCAGAAATGTTGAAAATCTCTGCGATCGAAACAGCGAAAGAAAACGAACGTGGTATCGTGGATATTGAAACATTACAAACGACACAAAATGATTTGATCGAAACGATCCAAGAAACACTCCGTATCCAACAAGAAGGAAAAGAAAAACGTCGCCATGCAGAAGTCGAGCTTGGCCATATGGAAGAAGATTTGAAACAAAAATTACTAGATTTAACACAATAAATAAAAAAACCTTGTACGAAGCAATCTGCTTGATACAAGGTTTTTTGTTTCCTATTTTTCGGTATTCATCTTACTGTGTTTATAACCATAACCAAAATAAATCACTAGTCCGATGACCATCGTAATCGCAAAGACTAACCAAGTCACCGCTTGTAGACGTGACATCAAAACGAGACAAGATAAAATCGAAATGATTGGTAAAATCGGCACCAACGGCACTTTGAACTCGCCAGCTTTTGGTTTACCAAACATTTTACGCAATTTCAATAATCCTAGACTTACTAACATCAGATAAGCTAATGCCATGATGTTCGTCAACTCTGCCAAAATATTCAACGGGAAGAATCCGGCGAAGAATAATGCGGCGATTCCTGCTGCATAAGTCGCTTTCTTTGGCGTACGGTGTTTCTTATCGATTTCTGTCATGAATTGTGGCAACAAGCCATCTTTACTTACTGCAAACAATAAACGAGCTAATGAATACATCATTGAGATCGTAACCGTCAATAAGGTCAAAATCGCCCCAACAGCGATGATTGCACCTACTGTACCATGACCGACATAACGCATTGCGAATGCCACAGGATCATTTACCCCTAATTCTGTATAAGGAACGATTCCTGTTAAAATCAATGTCACAATGATATATAAAACTGTTGCGATCAAGATCGAACCGATGATTCCACGAGGTACATCTTTTTGCGGATTTTTTACTTCCTCTGCCGCCATCGCTACCGCATCAAATCCTAAGAATGCGAAGAAAACTAATGCTGCGCCATCCAGTACTCCTTCGAAGCCGAACGGTGTAAATGGTTGCCAATTCTCTGGCTTAACAAAAAAGATTCCTACAATAATAAATAATGCAATGATTCCAAATTTCACATAAACCATCATGTTGTTCAATCGTAACGCTTTCTTTGCCTCCAAAGAAACAACGTATGTGACGAAAATCACAACAAGCACCGCAATTAAGTCGATGTATGTACCATTGGCTGGGTTATATCCACCTGTTAGAGCAGTTGGCAAGCCAAAGCCAAGACTTTCAATAAACCCTTGTACATAACCGGACCAACCAGACGCGACAGATGAAACGGCTAATAAAAACTCACCGATCAATAGCCATCCAGTCAACCATGCAGCAAATTCTCCAAATACGACATAGAGATACGCATAAGGTCCACCGATCACTGGTACGCGTGACGCAAATTCTGCAAAGCTTAGACCAGATAAAATCACAACGATCGCTGCTAAGACAAACGATAATGATAGTGCTGGGCCTGCATTTTGGTTTGCTGCCACTCCTGTTACGACAAATATTCCTGTACCGATGATCGCGCCAATACCAAGCATGATCAGATCGGATGTTTTTAGTTCTTTCTTCATCTCACTCGTATGATTGAGATTGATTTCTTTCTTACGAAACAAATCCATTTAATTTCCTCCCCCTGATTTTGAGTATATAAAAAAACAGCTTTACGCTGTTTTCATATACCCTAAAAGAATACCACCAAAAATAACTAAAAGGCAACCTACAATTACAAATATAAGCTCTTTTTTTGTCTTTTTCTCACCTAAGATAAAAATACCACCTAGAGTTGAAATGATGATTCCCATTTGTGAAAGAGAGAAACCTACTGCTAGTCCTAATGACTTCACAGTCAATAGCATACATACGTTACCGATTCCCCATAACAATCCGCTTGCCATGTTTTTCCAAACATATTGATCGACTTTAACTTTTCGGAATGCAAAAAAGCTTGCTCCTAAAATCATCCCGATACTTTGCGGTAAAATAATCGACATCGCATCTAAGTTTGCCCAGTTAACGATGATCGTATACACACCATAACCTAACGTAGAATAGATCAATGCTCTGAATCCCTTACCAAAATCAAGCATTGTATTCTCTGTATCAACTTTTCCTTCATCATCTTGTCTAGCCGTCAAATACGCACCGCTTACAAGAAGAATCAATGCTAAAATACCGTAAACATAATCTTTTGTTTGCGTCCATTCATGGAAAAACACAGCACCCGCAATCGTATTCAAAATCAATTGAAAACCAGTCGATAACGGTAACCCTACAGATACACCCATGAATTTCATCCCATGGAACTGACCGTTTTGACCAACGCTCCATGCTAGACCAGATAGAAAACCAATCAATGCGATCCACGGTGTGATTGTTGGACTAACGATGAAAAAGGCAACGAGTGAAAAAAGAAATGCGCCGATCGTCATCCCTAATGTTTGTTGATTGGCATCGCCACCGATCTTTCCACTGACTAAACCAATACTCCCCCATGCTACCATTGGGACTAATGCGATTAATAATTCCATAACCATTCTCCTTCTTTTCAATGTCACATGTTATAGAACATATCAACGAAAACGTTAACAACACAAGAGTTATTTTTTATTTCTCACTTTTTTCTAACTTAACTTCATCAACAGTTCTCTGAAGTGTGAGCAGACACTAAGAAACCAATAAGCAAAAATCAGCCACTGCTCCGAAAATCAGCCGATTTTCGAGCAATGGCAAATACATTCGACATTAAAATTTTTTAAATCATTCGCTTATTGTAAGTAGAGTCGCTATGATCTCCATGGGCAAAAGAAGTCTATCTTTCGTCGCTAAAAATGTTTCATAGACTGACTTCAGAAACAAGTATGAAAATCTCCTTGATTTTAACGCTCTTCTTGGTAAAAACTCAAGATAGGGAAAAATAAAGTCATCGTCGTTCCTTCTCCCTCGATCGAATCAACAGTGAGCGTGATCCCGAGTTTTTCAGCCAGATTTTTAGCAAGGTACAAGCCTAAGCCAGTAGAATGTGTTTTGCTCAGACGACCATTCGCCCCCGTAAATCCTTTGTCGAAAATCCGTCCAACATCTTCTTTTGGGATACCGATCCCTGAATCTTTGACAGAAAAGTTTACGCCTTTTGGGGTTTTCTCGATCAACAATTTGATCTCACCTTCATCTGGCGTATACTTGATAGCATTGCTAAGAATTTGTTTAAAAATAAACGCTACCCATTTCGAATCCGTTAAAATCGTTTGGTCTTCACCGATTACTTCATAGCGTATCTTCTTTTGGATAAAATAATTTGCTTGGCTACGAATGACCGGTTGGATGATGCTCTTGATACTGTATTCTTGAATCAAATAGTCCCTTGAAAAACTATCCAAGCGAGCATAATACAATACTTGTTCGACATACTCATCGATTTTAGACAACTCGTTTTCTAACAGCGTATACTTTTGATCGTCAATATCAAACTCAATCGAGCGTAACAGTAATTCTGAAGCTGCTACGGGAACTTTGATTTCGTGGACCCATGAGTCGATATAATCTTTTTGATCTTGTTGATTCGTGATGGCTTCTTGCATCACTTCCTGATGTTCACGTATCAGCTGATTGATATAAGCCTCCACCAATTTTTCTTCTTCCGTATGTCCACCATCCAAATAATTTTGTAAAGGGGAAATTTTTTGCAGATTCGACAATTTCGCCCACCATCTACGTTTACTTAAATAACTGACAAGCAAGAAAAAGAGTAAAAAGACACCTTCGATCAAAGCTAGGTATGCAATCGTAGCCCAGTCTACTGTGATATTAGGGGCTAACCACATGACAAAAATCGTCAACAAAATGAAAAATACCCAGCCAACGATCAGCGACCATTGATCTTTCAAATACTTAAAAAAATTCATAGTTATCTTTCATCCTTTCAGGGAACGATATACCCCTGGCCGACTTTTGTTTCGATATAGCCGGTGATACCTGCTTGTTCGATCTTACGACGCAAACGATTGATGTTGACCGTCAATGTATTGTCATCAACAAACCGTTCATCATCCCATAATGCACGCAATAATTTTTCGCGAGTCAAAATCTTGCCGTGTTGCTTCATTAGAATGAATAACAGGCGATACTCATTTTTACTCAAATCGATCATTTCGCCATTGATCTCCATACTGCCGTTATCAACATTCAATGTGATGCCATTATGTGTCATCATCTCACTCGACAACTCACCATAATTGTATGAACGACGTAACAAAGCATTGATTTTAGCAATCAAGACATCGATTTGGAACGGCTTCGTCACAAAATCATCCGCCCCCATATTCATTGCCATGATCATATCCATATTGGTATTACGACTTGAAATAAAAATGATCGGTACTTTAGAGATCTCACGAATTTTTTGACACCAATAATAACCATCAAAAACGGGTAGATTGATATCTAACAGAACAAGCTGCGGTTCTTCTTTTTCAAAATCAGCAAAAACCTGATTGAAATCTGATGTTCCATACGTTTCAAATTGCCATTTCTCCAACTCTTCCATAATCAGCTGACGAATGATCTCTTCATCTTCTACTACCATAATTTTAGCCATGATATACCTCCGATGTTTTTCTTGTACTAACCATATCAAAGAAGCAAACATTCTACAAGTAACAATAGGTCGTGAGAAAAGCGTTCTGACCTGAGCAGTAAGATTATAAAAACAGAAAGTAGTACCTCGTGACGAAAATCCCCTTACTTACTTTCCGTCAATAAAATGAGAATACAATTGGAAACAAACATTCTTTTTCATTTTTGGACAAAAGCTATTTCGTCGATTTGCTTCATTCTTTTTCTTTTGACCGACTCAAGCTCACAGAATAAAACATTGTTAAATCAACGTTTATAAATTATTTTTGATAATCAGAGCGTTTCCTTTGAATTTTTTTCTATTCCATATAACAATAGTAATGTATTAAAAAATGATTAGGAGGAGATTTGATGTTTAGACACCAAAAAGAATTACAGTTTGAGGCAAAACCAGATCGTCCGAATCCATTAATCGCAAAATATTTACAAGAATTGATTGGCGGACAATATGGTGAAATGAGTGTAGCGATGCAATACCTTTTCCAAGGTTGGAGTTGTCGTGGGGAAGAAAAATATAAAGATATGTTAATGGACATTGCGACAGAAGAACTTGGACACGTTGAAATGTTAGCGACGATGGTTGCTCGCTTACTCGAAGATGCACCTGTTGAAGATCAAGAAGAAGCAATGAAAAAAGACCCAACGATCGGTGCGATCATTTCCGGTATGAATCCTCAACATGCTATCGTAGCTGGCTTAGGACCACGTCCTGCGGATAGTGTAGGTAATCCTTGGAGTGGTGGCTATATTATTGCTAGTGGGAACTTACTTGCTGATTTCCGTGCCAACTTGAATGCTGAATCTCAAGGAAGACTACAAGTCGCTCGTATTTACGAAATGATCGATGATCGTGGCGTAAAAGACTTACTTTCAGTTTTATTAGCTAGAGACAGCTATCACCAAAATCTTTGGGCAGCTGCTGTAAAAGAATTAGAAGAAACTGAAGGCGGTATCCTTGTTCCTACAACCTTCCCAAGAGAAGAAGAACGTAAAGACATTGCCTATGATTTCTATAACCTTTCAGAAGGTGACGAAAGTAGCGAAGGCTCTTGGGCAAAAGGCAAAGCGCTAGATGGTGAAGGAGAATATCAATGGTTGAAAGAACCTAAAATTGAAGGCGAAGCACCTAAATTAAAACCAGTAACGCCTAAAATGTACGGTACACCTCCAAAAAAATAAACGAAAAGCAAAAACTGATGCCTCCAACGTAGTGGGCATCAGTTTTTTTGTGGATCACTCGATCAACAGGATTCCGTCTTCGACGATCTTCCCGAAAAATAAGAAAATACTACTTGTGAATAACAACGTCATATTCACACCAAAATAGATGGCTATTTTTTCTAAATAATTTTTGATTTCTTTTATTTTAATATACATAAACGCCAAGAAATTGACGCCGTAAACTAAAATGGTCAAGAAAATGATCATGTTTGTCATCACTGGCTCGTTCGCCTCTCTTTCACTGTCTAGTTGTTCAAATTGATTGGCACTTTGGGATGCTACGACTTATTCCGAGATCGTTCGATCAAATTACCTACCATTAAGTCCAGCACTCCTACCGTTTCGTAGTATCTAAACAACTACCTGTTTGTTTAGCGCTTCCATTGATGACTAGATAAAAAAGCGAACCTATTCCCTCATTTGCTCTAATTTTTCGGCAAAAGACTGAGCTTCTTCTTCTGTTCGACAAATAATAATGAACGTATCGACCCCAGCAATCGTTGCAGCGACTTCTGGATAATTTACTTCATCTAACCAATTCGTCACGACGTCCGCACCATCTTTTTCAGTCAAGACCACGATCATGAATTGGATGGGTTGGATACGTAAGACTTCACGTTTGACCGCATTTCGTAAGCGATCTTCCATTAAAGAATCGGCTTGTTGATTGAATAACGCATACCTTATCTGTTTATTCTCATCTTGGACCTTAACGAGCTTCAATTCGCGGATATCTCGTGAGATCGTTGCTTGAGTTGCATTGACACCATTCATCTGTAAATGATTCAATAATTCCTCTTGCGTACCGATCGCATGTTCCGTGATCAATTGGCGAATCAATGATTGTCGTTGATTTTTTTTCATACAAAAAACACCTCTTCGTATCTAATTATAGCAAAAAACAAGTAATCTATCGGTTGCATTTATTTGATTTCTGACACTTCGTCTGGTTTGTCTTGTTCTACGGTCACTCGTAAAATCGTTTTTAATTTTTCTGGTGCAACCCTTCTTGGATCACTCATATAGATTTCTTTATGCTCTTTTGATGTTCGGTGATAGCCTTTTTCTTTAAGAAATACATCCAGCTTTTCAAATGTTTCTGGTTCATCATCGTATGGACCAACGTGTAAGATTTGCGCAACCATGCCTTCTTCGATCGACGTGAAGAAAAGTTGACTCACTAAATCTTCTGGGATTTTACTTGCGGCTCGCGTTAACGCCTCTGAAGCCACTTGAGAGGTAACAAAATCCGGTTGCTGGATCATCAACTGATAAGAAAAATGTTCCTTTAACATCACTGGTTCATTCAAAAATTTTTCTTGTAGCCCCCAATGACCTTCTAAAGGATAAACGGTGTAAGGTGCATAATCAGGAATCAACCAGCCACTTTTTTGTGCCATTCGGATCGTATAACTTACAGCATATAAACAGCCTATACGACGCTTGAATTCTTCCCCGTTTGGATCACCTACTCCATTGATACAAAAAAAGTTTTTAGCACGGAGTTTCAGTAGCTGTGGTTTCTTTGACATACGATAACTAGGGTCGTTTTTTCGCCATTCGATTTTTTCCATAAGCCCTCCTTGTTTTGTTCTTCACTACTATCATAACTCTTTTACATTCGCTTGGCTAATCTGGTTGACACTATTTTTAGACTTATGCTAGAATAAGCCGAATGATAAATCGTACAGATAACACGCCTAGCGTGTCGAGAGAGAGGCGGTTTCTATTTTAGAATAGAAATCTGTCTCTTTTTTTACGAGAAAATTAGAGGTGAAAATCATGCAAAAAGAAAAACAACTACAGTTAGTTCCGGCAGTACTTGCCACAGGGATCATGTCATTTTCTGGGGTTTTGATTGAAACCGCAATGAACGTGACTTTCCCTACACTTATCCAAGAATTTCAAATCAGTACGTCTCAGGTACAATGGGTTACGACCATCTATTTGTTGATGATTGCGATCATCGTACCCCTTTCGACCTATCTGACAAAAAACTTTAGTATCCGAACACTTTTCTTGAGTTCTAATTTACTATTTATTGCTGGTTTGTTGGTCGATTACTTTTCTCCTACCTTCTTGTTATTGCTCTTAGGTCGTGTGCTCCAAGGGGCTGCGACAGGGATCGCCTTGCCTTTGATGTTTCATATCATTTTGACTTTTGCCCCTATGGGAAAAAGAGGCACGATGATGGGACTCGGTACTTTGACAACTGCGATTGCTCCAGCGATCGGTCCAACATATGGTGGGATTTTGACTGCTAACTTCTCATGGAGTCATATTTTCCTCTTTCTATTGCCAGTATTGCTCCTTTCACTTGGGATCGGCTTATATGCGATTCCAAAATTTGCGGTTGAGAAAACTGGTCGCCTAGATTTACTTAGTGTCTTCGGTGTTTGTCTGATGTTTAGTGGAAGCCTTACGTTTTTAAGTATGTTTAAAGACTGGATTGGCTGGGTGTCCTTGGTCATCGCTATTTTAGGCTTCTTGCTTTTCTATCAACGAACAAAAAAAGCCACACACCCTTTGATCCGACTAGAGATTTTTAAAAATCGCACGTTCCGCTTATTTTTATTTAGTTTTTTAGTTTATCAATTTTTACTGCTTGGTGTTTCCTTTGTCCTACCGAACTTTGTCCAAATCGTTCAAGGAAACAATGCGTTTGTCGCAGGTTTAGCGATGCTTCCAGGGGCAGCGATTGGTGCTCTCTTATCTCCTTTCTCAGGGAAATTACTCGACCAACACGGACCTAAAAAACCGATTTTTATTGGTCTCTTGTTTTCATTGGTGGGTTGGAGTGTCCTTGTCGTGATACTAGGCCACGCATCACTAGGCTTCTTGATTGCTTGTCACTTCTTCTATATGATCGGTATCGGCCTTTCTTATAGTAATATGATGACAACTGGGATGAATGCTTTATCAATGGAATTACAATCAGACGGTAATGCTGTATTCAATACGTTACAACAATTTTCCGGAGCTGTCGCTACTACGCTAGTTGCTGTGATCATCAACTTTTTCCAAGACCATCGTTCGAATAGTTATGAAGCCGCAACTACACTCGGTTCAAAAGTGGCTTTAGGTGTCCTACTTTGCTTATTGATCATCAGCTTGCTCCTATTTATCCGTTACATGATGCAAAAGCCTAAGCAAGAACAAAATTAGAACGATACTCCGAATGAGGTTGTGACAGAAGTGTTCAGCTCCGAGAAATAAGCCGAGAAACCCGAAAATCGTTCTTCAAATTTTTGGGTTTCTCGGCTTATTTCCGAAGGAGTTGCTTCTGGAACACCGTTTATTCGGTTTTAATGTTAGAAACAAAAATGAATTTTATTTTTGTCTCACTCTCATTTTTTTCAACGATTAGCTTTCAACACAAAATTTTGTATTCAAGCGAATAAAATCCTCGGATAAAATATTGTATCTTCTAACATTCTATGAGATGGTAGATACGTAAAGGAGGTTTTTTTATGGAAAAAATCGCTGTTATCGGTGGTGGTATCATCGGTATGACATTAGCAAATTATTTAGATACCTCTAAATTTGAGGTTACCTTGTTCGATGCAAAAGAAGGACAAGCAACTCGGGCAAGTGCTGGGATCATCTCGCCTTGGCTTTCCAAAAGACGAAATAAACAGTGGTATCAGTTAGCAAAAGATGGCGCTGCTTTCTTCCCAAAGCTCATCCAAGATCTAGCACTTGATGATTCTATCTATAAACAATCAGGTACATTGATCTTTCGCACAAAAGAAGCTTTGGAGGACCTTGCCGCACTTGCGGAAGAACGAAAGAAGGAAGCACCAGAAATTGGTGATATTTCACTATTGAGTGCTGAGGAAACAGCGAAGGCTCTTCCCTTGCTAAAACCAACTCCTTCCTTGTTTGTCAGTGGCGGAGGCCGTTTAGATGGTCACGCTTATCTGTCTCACCTTGCCGCACGGTTAGAACAGAAAAGGGTCCAAGTTGTCTCTGAACGTGTCCAATTACGCAAAAAAGCCACCCAATGGCTCGTGTCTGGTACTTTTGGGCACAAGTCATTTGACCGAGTGATCTTAGCCCCTGGACCTTCATTGAAACCGTTGCTTGAAGAGATCGGAATCTGTGCAGATATTCGCCCCCAAAAAGGGCAACTGATCGTTTTTCAAACGCCTTATTTACACAGTCAAGAATGGCCTGTCGCTATGTTAGAAGGTGAAGCCGATTTTATCCCATTCAATAATGGGACAATACTAGTTGGTGCCACCCATGAAAATGATGCAAGATGGGACCTCGCGCCAACTGAAGCGGCTTATCAACAACTGATCCAAAATACCGCACCATTTTTGACTGATTCTGATCAGCTTGCTACATGGACACACACGATGCGTGTCGGCACACGTGCGTACACTTCTGATTTTGCGCCATTCTTTGCGCCTGTGCCTGAAGAACCAACGTTGATTGCTGCAAGCGGCTTAGGCTCTTCTGGTTTGACTACCGGACCTTATATCGGCTATTTGATCGCAGACTATCTCAATACAGGAACTTGGCGAGGCGAGCATTATCAAAAACCGATTGGCACGTATCTTTCACGAATATAAAAGAAAAGCAAAAAAAAGAGACCTACTTGCGTAGTCCTCTTTTTGATTTCATACTTGGTTTTATCTTAGTACCAACCGTTTGCTAACCAGAATGCTTTTGCAGCATCCCATGAACCGTAGCGTCCAGCAACGTATTCTTCTACAACACGTTCTTGGTTCGCTGGTGAGTAGTCACCGTTCAAATATGCTGAATCTAATTGGTAACGTCCGATGTAGCGGCCGTTTGTTGCAGTGTATGAACCACCTGATTCTTTTTGTGCAATCCATTCTTTCGCAGAGTTGCTGTTTGTTGTTACAGTAGCTGTAGCAGGTGCTACTTCAACTGTTTCAACAGGCGCAACGTATGTATATTCTTGCGCTGGTGTTTCTGTAACTACAGGAGTTTCTACTTTTTCTGTTGTTGGTGCTACTTCTGTTGTTTTTACTGATGAAGCGTCAGCTGGAATTGTTAATTCTTCCCCAACAAAAATACGGTTGATATCGTCAATCGAATTTTGTTCAGCAATTGCTTTGATCAGTGAATTGTCACCTGCAAATTTTTGTGAGATTTTAGATAATGAGTCTCCAGCTTTCACTGTATAAACTTCATCTGCATGAGCAGTAGTTCCTACAAACATTGCAGTTGCTCCAGCGGCAACAGTTGTCCCCAAAACGATCTTTTTAATTGAATTCATAGTAAGCTCCTTTTTTCTCTTTGATTTGTTTCAACGTCACTAACTTTATCATTTAGAAATATTTCATAGGTGAAAGAATTATGACAATTCATGACAAAATCGTCATATTTTTAATATTTGTAATATTTGTTTTTTGGAAAAACTAGGACTAAAGTCGTAGAAAGCTTATAAATCAATGTTGTAATCGTTTTTCGTCACTTTGTTAGAATTTTTGATAAAACACGTGTTCTGTAATATTCAGAAAATATTTTTTTTAATTTATTGGATTTTTTTGCGAAATTCTTCTCATTTTTCGAAAAATAGATGCAATTAACACAAAAAAACCAGTAATTGTTACAACAATTACTGGAGAAAATGATTCATTTGAAATAAAAAAGTCATTTTTTAGCGTTTTTTTTCTTTTGTAACAATTGGATTGCTTGATCCATTTCATGGATTGCTTCTTCTTCTGTTTCTTTTTCCAACGCATTCGTCAACACTTCTTGCCATTTTTCAGGGTCTTTGATTCCTAATTTACCGATTGCCCACGCTGCCGTCCCGCGGATCACCGGACGGACATCACTGAGACATTCTTCAATATGAGGCAAAGCAGCACGTTCGCCTAAATTGGCTAAAGCAATCAGCGCATTTCGTTGAAGTGGTTTTCTACCACGCCATGAGCCAGCCAGATGCCCGTATTGTTGCTTGAATTCTTTATTGGAGATCGTTAGCATAGGCGTGAGTTTTGGATAGACTTCTTCCACTTGCGGTTCCATTTCTGGATGGAAATGAAAATCTTTTCCTCTATTATATGGACAAACTAACTGACAGATGTCACAACCATAAATGACGTTACTCATCTTTTTCCGATACTCTTCTGGCATCATGCCTTTTGTTTGTGTCTGATAAGACAGACAACGTTGTGCGTTCATCCTGCCATCACCTAAAAGCGCCCCTGTTGGACAAGCAGTGACACAACGCGTACATTCACCACACCCGAAGACACCAGGAGTATCTGGCTCTAAGTCGATGTTTGTCACGATCTCTCCTAGATAGACGAACGAACCAAACTCCTCTGTGATCAATAGCCCGTTTCGACCAATAAACCCTAATCCGGCACGTTGCGCAACAGCGACATCGATCAACTCTCCTGTATCCACTTGCGGAGCCAAGCGCCATTCTTCTTCTTTTTGCCAGTGAGTTGCTCGTGACTCGATAAATGAAATCAATTGTTGCAAACGGTCACGTAAGATATCATGGTAATCGATTCCCCAGGAGGCTCGGGCAAATTGTCCACGCTTCTCATCTCTAGGCATTTTTTCATGGATCTTTGTAGGATACGCTAAAGCAATTGCAATGATCGATTTTGGCCGATCAAACGTCATTTCTGGATATAAACGCTCATCAATATTTGGATGTTCAAATCCTGATGTATGCCCAGCAGCTTTTTGTTCCTCCAACGATTCTTTCAAGTGATCAAAAGGCTCTGCGGTGGTAAACCCGATTTTATCGATCCCAATACGCTTGCTTTCTTGAATGATTTCTTCTTTTAATGTTAATGCCATTCTTTCCACCCTCGATCAGACACGACTATATAAACCATAATATAATCGTTCTCTTTTCAATTGAACGAATTGGATTTGTTGATCTGGGATTTTTCTTTCCTCCATCCAACGATTTCTAGCCGCAAACACTTCCCAGAAATTCACGGACACCCATTTCCGGCGTTGATCTAACGCATTGAAAAAGTTCAATGAAACTGGTTTGGTATGAAGTAATTCATGTAAACGGAGTTGTTCTCTTGGCGAAAACTCAGATAGATCCCTTGAATAAACAACGTCTTCGTATAGATTCTTTTGTTGCCCGTAAGTGAACGTTTGCGGAATCTCTCCAGGACGAGCGATTTCTACTAAACGATTATAATACGTATTCATTAGTTTGCTATTTGCGATAAATGCACTCTTGAAAAATGCGGATTGGATTTTGGGAATGACCCCTTCTGTTCCTATCAGAGAAAACAGCGCAGGCCATGCTTGGACCTTGAGTTCATTCTTTTGTTTGACTAATACGCCAGGCGTAAAACCGACAGATGAAAGAAAAACAAAATAGCCGATACCAGTTTCTTCATCTAATGGCTGAAAATCGTCAAACAACCATTTTCCAGGATATGTCTCCTCTTCCAATTCTTCTGGGCTTGCTATGAACGCTTTAGCCATTTCTGCTTCAAGAAATTGGAGATCTTGGTCTTTCTCCTTATTTTCTAGTTGCTTGATCTTTTTTGTTATTTCTTCTGCAATCAAAAGTTTATCTTTGCTAGTAAAATTCATAGCTTCACCTTCCTTTCCTCTCTTTTAACTATAACGGAATTTCACTAAAATTGGTATCTATAAAACAATAAACGAACGAATTTCTCTTGATAGAAAAACAGAGAAAAGACAAGGGACCGTCTTTTCTCTGTTTTTTAACTTTTTTATTAAGACTTTTGATGATTACTTAGTTCTTTTCTTGCGACAGACCTTCGTGGATTCTTTCGATATTCCACTTCATCATGTCATAATAAGAGTCACCATCTTCGCCTTCTTTAGCGATCGAATCAGTGAATAGCTCGTCAAAGATCTCAAGACCTGTTTCATTTGCCACACGCTCCATGCTTCTTGGGTCAACACTTGTTTCTACAAATAAGACTGGGACATCTGATGCACGAACTTGACTGACGATCGATTGCATTTGTTCAGGTGTTCCTTGGCTTTCCGTGTTGATTTCCCAAATATAGCCCGCTGGTAGATCGTACGCTTGTGAGAAGTATTTAAACGCACCTTCACTTGTCACTAACAACTTTTGATTTTCTGGGATCGAATTAAAGCTTTCTTTTGCTTGTTGATCTAATTCTTTTAATTTTTCAATATACGCATTGGCATTTTCTTCATATTGTGCCGCATGATCCGGATCTTTTTCAGCAAAGATACGTGCGATTTCTTCCACATATTTGATGCCGTTTGAAAGATCTAACCAAGCATGTGGATCTGCTTCTGTCTCTGACTCTCCTCCTGATAAATACAGAGGTTCGACTTCTTTACTTACTGCAAAATAATCTTCATTTTCTGTTTTATTTGCTGTATCCATCAAGTTGTCAAACCAGCCATTACCAGTTTCTAAGTTTAACCCGTTGTATAAGATCACATCGGCATCACTTGCATTTTTGATATCTTCTGGCAATACTTCATATTCATGGGGGTCTGTTCCAACTGGGACGATACTATGGACAGTAGTTAAATCTTTTCCGACTTCTTTTGCCATATCGGCAATGATCGAATTCGTTGCTACAACTGTCAGTTTTTCCTCGTTCTCTTCTGCTGCCGAACTGCCGCAACCTGCAAAAATAAATAAAGCAGCTCCGATCAACCATAAGATGTTCATTTTGTTTTTCATGTATATACTCCATTTCTATCGTTAGTTTTTTTACGACTCGGCATTCTTTTTTCGTTTATTTCTTGAAAAAACAATTCCTTTAGTCGGTGAAAATAAAAAGGCCAACGTAAAGAATACTGCACTGGTCAACACGATTGTTGCTCCTGATGGCCAATTGTAACTATAACTGTAAAACACACCGATGATGGCACTCAATACACCGACTGTCGCCGAGATAAAAATCATTTTTGCCAATCGATCGGTCAATAGATACGCGGTTGCTGCTGGTGTGATCAACATGGAGATGACTAAAATCGTCCCAACTGTCTGTAAACTCACAACGGCAACCAGTGTTAAGAAGAACATCAATAAATAGTGGATAAGCGTCGTATTCAAGCCATAAGCTTTTGCCATCATCGGATCAAACGAAGTGATTTTCAATTCTTTATAGAAAATCAACACGAACAGCAACACGATTCCACTGACGATCGCAGTCATCAACATATCACTTTCTCTGACTGCTAAGACATTCCCAAATAAGATATGGTAAAGATTCGTCGCACTTTGAGCAAAAGAAATCAAGATGACCCCTAATGCAAAGAAAGAACTAAAAACGATCCCGATTGCTGTATCATTTTTCAAGCGACTCCGTTGTGTGACAAATCCAATGATTCCAGCTGTCAACATCCCAAATGCGGTAGCTCCTAAAATATAACTAAAACCAAACATATAAGAAATCGCCACTCCAGGTAGTACTGCATGAGAGATTGCATCCCCCATCAACGACATGCCTCTTAAAATAATAAAAGAGCCAATCACACCTGAAGCTAGTCCTACGAGCATCGATGTGATCAATGCGTATTGTAGAAACTGATAATCCATTAACCCCTCAATAAACGATTGAATCATTTTTCCATTACCCCTTTAGCTAATTGTCCAATGATCTCCCCATAAGCCAACTGTAGATTTTCTGAAGTAAATACTTCGCCAACTGGTCCAGCTGCGATCAGCGCTTGATTCAATAAAATCACTTCATCAAAATAAGCTTCGACTTTGTGCAGATCATGATGGACGATCACAATAGTTTTTCCTTCATTTTTCAGTTCATTCAAAATAGCAAAGATTTTTCTTTCACTGACCGCATCGATCCCTACAAACGGTTCATCTAAAAAGATCCATTCTGCGCCCTGAGCCAATGCTCGGGCGATAAAGATCCGCTGTAATTGACCACCAGATAATTCACTGATTTGACGATCTTCATAGTCCGCCATATCAACTTTTCGTAAAGCTTGCTTCGCTCGTTCCTTTTCTTTTTTCCCAGGTCGTTGACCCAAACGCAAGGATGGATAGGTTCCTAATAGAACGACTCCTAACACATCGATTGGAAAAGAAAGATCCAACTCACTTCGTTGTTCCACATAGGCAATTTTTTTGCGGATCGTTTTTATGGATCGATCGTCAAAAGTGATTTCACCAGAAACTTTAGGAACTAGCTCCAATAAAGCCTTCATAAAAGTAGATTTCCCGGCACCATTCGGTCCTATGATCCCGGTAAATTTTTGTGCTTGGATAACTGTTGATACATTATTTAATACTGTCTTTCCTTGGTACGCAACCGTTAAATCTTTAACGGAGATTTCATTTTTAGACACCTTTCGCCACTCCTTTTTTCGGCATACCTAACTTTTTATTTAATCTTAGTTTAACTAATATCAAAATGATTTACAAGTGTTGTGAAAGATTTTTTTGATTTTTCTCGCAATTTTAAAAATTTTTATGTAAAATCACAAACAAGAGCCTTAAAGTAATATTCGTTATTTATTTTCTCAGTTATAAAATGAACTTATTTTTTACTTTATCACTCAACTTAAAAAAGGGGTTTTTGTATGGAAGAAGAAAAATTAACTCGGAGTCTCAGCGCCCGTCATATTCAAATGATCGCGCTAGGAGGGACGATCGGTGTCGGTCTGTTCATGGGTGCTTCATCCACCATCCGTTGGACAGGGCCTTCTGTAATGGTTGCTTATGCTGTAGCAGGCTTCTTTTTGTATCTGATCATGCGTGCCTTAGGTGAAATGCTGTATCTTGATCCCTCTACTGGTTCATTTGCTAATTATGCAAGTGAATATATCCATCCCGTCGCAGGCTATTTGACCGCTTGGAGCAACATTTTTCAGTTTATCGTGGTCGGTATCAGCGAAGTGATCGCTGTAGGGGAATATATGAACTACTGGTGGCCAGACTTGCCTCAAATCATACCAGGGATCATTGTCGTCCTCTTTTTGATGTTCGCAAATCTTGTATCAGTCAAAGCATTTGGTGAATTAGAATTTTGGTTTTCTACTATTAAAGTAGTCACGATCATTTTGATGATCATCGCTGGTTTAGGAATTATTTTTTTCGGATTCGGTAATCATGGCGAAGCAATCGGGATTTCAAACTTATGGAAAAATGGTGGTTTCTTTACAGGCGGCGTAAAAGGTTTCTTTTTTGCTCTATCGATCGTCGTTGCCTCTTATCAAGGAATCGAATTGATCGGAATGACCGCAGGTGAAGCGAAAGATCCGCAAAAAACGATCGTCGAAGCGGTGCAGTCAACGATTGGGCGTATTTTGATATTTTACATTGGCGCAATCTTCATCATTGTCAGTATCTATCCTTGGAACCAATTAAGCGAACTAGGATCACCGTTTGTTCAAACATTTTCTAAAATTGGAATCACATTTGCGGCTGGTTTGATCAATTTTGTTGTGATCACCGCAGCTTTATCTGGTTGTAATTCTGGTATTTTCAGTGCCAGTCGAATGGTTTATACCTTAGCAATCAACGGCAAAATGTCTAAAAAATTCTTGAAACTTACCCGACATGGCGTTCCATTTTATCCAGTAGTAGCCATCTCATTTGGTATTTTGATTGGGTTGATTTTGAATTATTTGTTGCCATTAGTCTATTCTCAAACACAGGATCTATTTGTTTTTGTCTATAGTTCCAGTATCTTACCAGGAATGGTCCCTTGGATCGTTATTTTGATCAGTCAAATCAAATTTAGAAAGAGTCATCAGTTGGAAATGGCGTCACATCCGTTCAAAATGCCTTTTTCTCCATATACCAATTATCTGTCATTAGGCTTTTTGGCAGTCGTTTTGATCTTTATGTTCATCAATCCTGAAACAAGGGTTTCATTGATGATCGGTTTCGTTTTCTTAGTGTATATGGCGCTCTACTATTTTGTACGTGAAAGAAAAATCAAGCAATAGTAAAAGAAGTCAAGACTACACAATGGTAGTCCTGACTTCTTTTATTCTCTATAATAACCAGATTGCACAACTGCTACTCACCAGGGACTAAACTTTCTACAAGAGTGTATTAACATGTGATTTCAATAATCGTTCTGTTCTTTACTTTGTTCTAGTATGGTATGGTGTGGTTTAGTGAATTCCAATTGAGTGTGTATAAATATAGAAATAAAGTCCCTGGCAAATAGCAGTTGTGCAGTCTGATTTTTTTCTCTACTGATAGTCCCAAACGTATGGATGACCTTATTACTTTCTTTTGTTCTCCACAAAAGTGACAGAAAAACACATGCTAGAATTAGTTGATGGCTTAAATGAATACTCCCAGCCATACTTGTCTAATAGTTGTTGTACGATAAACAGTCCGAGACCAGTACCGCCAGTATCACGACTTCGACTATAATCTGGTCGATAAAACGGCTGGAAAATCTTACTTAATTCCTCCGCATCCAGTATCTGGTTGACCTCATTTTCAATCAATAATTGTTTCCCATCGAAAAACAGACTGATTTCCCCTTCATGCTTTGTGTATTTGAAAGCATTACTCAGTAGATTATCTAAAATCTTATCAAGATCATTTTTATTCCCGATGATCGACTGCTCTTTTAGGTGAACGACTAGCTTTTTCTGTTCTGCTTCAGCTAGTATCCGAAAAGAAGTTAATTTATGTTCAATCATTTCTTTGATAGATACTTCTTCATAGACCACATCATCTGACGGCAAATGATTTCTCGAAGCAAAGAGAATATTATTGATCATTTCTGTTTGTTCTTGCAAAATATTTTTGCAAACTTCTAAATAGCGTTCTCTATCTTTGAACTTACCGACATTATAGATCATGCCATCAATCAGCCCCATCAATGACGCCACGGGTGTTTTTAATTCATGCGAAGCAACTTGCATGAACTCTGATTTTGCTTTTTCTAATTCTTTCGTTTTTGCTACTTCAAGCTCTAAAACATCAATCGTTTGGATCAAAGACGCATATAATTGATTGATATCTTGCGCTAAAAGTGAGATTTCATCCGTACCTTTGACATCACAACGAATATCCGCATCTAAATCGATCATCTTTTCTGTCACTTTGGAGATTTCTTTGATTTTTTTTGTTGAATAAATACTATAATAGTAGGCACCTATTCCACCGATGATCAGTGAGATGATGATGATAAATGGATATAAATGAAGTAAAACTTGACTTGCTTCTGCGACTGGTTGCAACGAATACATACCGAGTAAATAATAAGTATTACCTTCTTTGTCCGTAATTTCTTGATAAAGACTCATTTCATCAGAAAAATAGTTTATTCCTGAATAATCAAGATTCACATCAAAAAATGGACCAATGACTCTGCCATTCTTATCCATCAACATGAGATCAAGATTTTGTTCTCTTCCAAGCCAGTATTGATCAACCTCCTTTTGTATGGTAGATAAATCTTTGTTCTCGATACTCTTTGCCACTTGATTGAATTCCTTGTTTATTTCATTTAGCTTCATTCGCTCATAATAGACAGGCATTGTAAAATATAAAGCAACCAATGAGATGATCGAGACTAAAAAAATGATGACCCCAGAAAACAGAAAATTTTTCAGCATGATGTTCATGGTGAAACCTCTAATTGATAACCTCTATTTTTAATTGTTTTTATCGATAATAGAGGCATTTTCTTTCGAATGTTTTTAATATGATTATCTAATATGCGATTCTCCAAATGATATTCATACGACCAAACTTGATAAACCAATTGTTCTCGCGTGACGATTTTCCCTTTATTCCTTATCAGAACCACTAAAATATCATACTCTTTTCTGGTTAAGTGGATTTCTTCTGTCTGATGTTTTACAAGACCACCATCTAAATCAATGGCATACTCTCCGATAGTTATATGTGGATTTCCTTTATTCAACCGAAAAACATTTTCGATACGTTTGATCAAAATAAGCGGTGAAAAAGGTTTAACCACATAGTCACTGATCAAATGAGAGAAACTGAGTAATTGCGTATATTCATCATCTAACGCAGTTAACATGATGATGGGCACATCCGAAGTTTCTCTTATTTTCTTTAAAACATCCGTCCCCCTTATCCCAGGCAACATAATGTCCAATAGGATCAAGTCAAATGTTTCCTCAGCAAAAACTTCCAATGCCTGTTCGCCACTCCTGACTGAACAGACCTCATATTTTCGCTCTTTTAAAAATTCCGTTACGATTTGATTGATCATATATTCATCTTCAACTACTAGAATTTTCTCCATGTGTACCTCTCCTTATTCAAAGCGAAGCGCCTCGATAGGGTTTAATTTTGATGCTTTCATTGCCGGCAATAGACCGAATATGATTCCCATCATTGAACTGAAAATCAAACTGCCGACAATTGAAAGTGCGGATACGATATAAGGATAATCAAGCGACTGAGTAATGGCATAGCCACTGAGTAATCCAATCAGCACACCCAGCACACCACCAATCAAAGTCAGGACGACCGCTTCGACTAAAAACTGTTTTAAAATAGTTTTTCTTCTTGCACCGAGGGCTTTCTTTATCCCAATTTCTTTCGTTCTTTCTGTAACTGAAACCAACATGATATTCATCACACCGATCCCTCCGACCAATAAAGAGATACTTGCTATACCAGTTAAAAGAATAAAACTTGATTGATTCATTCGTTCCAATTCCCTGGCAAATTCGCTAAGATTCATTATCCCATACTCATAATCGGATGGTGGGATCTGTTGGTTAAGGATCTCTGCTGCTTTTTCCGAAGCAGTTTGTAATTGATCGGTATGATTTGTTTGGATCGTGACAAGTGGTACAATATCCAACTCATCAGATAGTTTATGTGCTTGCTGCAAAGGAACATAAGCTCGTTTTTCAAAACTAAATATATTGCTACTATTTGGATCTAATTTAAATACACCTTGAACTTTAAAGGGAACACCATTCACTTCGACAAACTGTCCTATACCTTCTTCATTCGGAAACAGTTCATCATATAGCTCATTTTCTAAAAAAATCACTTGTTGATTCTCTTTAAATGCTTGAGAACCAAATCCTTCTCCTTTGATGAAGTTTAATTGCTCTAACTCCTCAACAGATGAAGTGACAGCAGAAACTTTGGCGTCGGTTCCTTTTGCTTTCCTATAGATTTTCCCATCTTTTTGATAGGACAAACCACTCGCTAAGACTTCTGGTATTTCATTGATTTGCTTCAGTACCTCCTCACCCAAAAATGGAAAATATAACGGTTTTTTCTCTTCCTTGTCAGACAGGATTCCACCAGACATAAGGTTCTGTTGGAAAGCACTTTTTCTGTCATATTGGATATTCATCGTATTATTGTTGCCACCAATCATTTCTCGTTTCATTTTTTCGGTGTTACCTCCGATGATACTGAAAATCGAAATAATGGCAGCAATCCCAATGATAACACCTAGCATGGTCAATATCGAACGCATTTTATGAGCAAAGATCGATTGTAAGGCAAATCTGATTTCTTCCATTTCCGATCACCTCACTTCATTTTGTTCGTCGCTGATTATTTGACCATCTCGTAAAGTAATCGTTCGTTGACATAACGCTGCGATTTCTGGCTCATGAGTAATGAGAATAATCGTCTTTCCCGCTTGATGGAATTGCTTGAATAGCTCCATGATTTGACTACTTGTTTTTGTATCAAGTGCCCCTGTCGGCTCATCGCCTAAAACAAAACTAGGATTGGTGACTAAAGCTCTCGCAATCGCCACTCGCTGTTTTTGTCCTCCAGATAATTCCATCGGTTTGAATTCACTTCGATCCTCTAAACCGACGAGCTGCAACATATCCAACGCACGCTTACGTCGCTCTTTTTTATTGACTTTCTTATATGTTAAAGGCATTTCCACATTCTGCGAAACGGACAATTTTGGCATAAGATTGAAATTCTGGAAAACAAAACCGATTTTTGCATTGCGAAAATCAGCCAATGAATTGTCAGCTAGCGTTTTGACGTCAGTTCCTTCAACGATATAATCTCCTGAGGTCGCCGTGTCCAAACAACCGATGATATTCATCAATGTTGATTTTCCTGATCCTGAAGGCCCCATGATCGCAACTAATTCGCCTTCATTGATCTGCAAAGAGATATCTTTAAGAACTTGCAGCTCTTTTCCGCCTTGCCAATAAGACTTATGGATGTTGTTAAGCGTCAACACTCGCACCAACCTCCATTCCTTCGACCATTCCTGTTTGTGGCAAAGCAAGCTGATCTTCAACTGTCAATCCTTCGACTATTTCTGCGAGTTCATCCTCCATCAGATTTACCTTTACTTCATGCTCTTTGATCCGATCATTTTCTACTTTCCAGACATAATACTTTTCATCTTTTTCCATGAGGTATCTTTGATTGATGATCACTTTTCCAGCCACAAAATCTTTCGGTAAAACATTGACATACACATTCGAACCAATCAATGGCATCTCTTCTTTTGGATCAATCTTAACTTTATAAGGAAACTTAGATAAATTAGGGTTCTCTTCTTTTTGATCGTCTTGTTTTGCCTCATTCGTTAAGTTTGCCACCTGCACAATGCTTCCTTGCCAAGTATTCTCTTGGTTTTTACGATCCATGATTTCTACTCGCTGATCGACAGCGACCTTTTCACGATCAAATTCAGTGACTTGACCATCCACATACAAGTTGGAATCATCAAGGATCTCCATAAAGTTTTCTTCTTTTTGACGTTCTTTGGATTGATTGACTAAGTCGCGATTCAATGATTTGATTCTTCCTGAGTGATCAGCTGTCACTGTGTCTTCATTCAAACGTCCTTTTTCGTTTTCCAGAAGTAATTGCGCCCTTCTTAATTCTGTTTCTGCATTCTTCACTTCATTGTCGCCAGCAATAGCTTCTGCATGTAAACCTGTGACTTCTCCTTCTAACGCTTTGATCGTACTTTGCAACTCTTCCGATTTTTCTTTTGCATAATCCTGTCTTGCTTTTCCGAGCTCTGCTACTTTTTGATTATGTGCCGTCCATTTTTGACTTGCAGTCGCTCGTGCTTGTTCTACCGCTCTCACTTTGATTTCTACATCCATTTCAGCTTCAGCCACTTTTGTCTGCTGATCTGTTTGGTACGTAAATAAAGGTTGCCCTTTTTCAATGACATCTCCTTCATTTACCAAAATTTCTTTTACTGACCCACGTTCCGGATCGATTTTGATTTTATTACTATTATTTGGCATGACTTTCCCAGCTAAGATCAAGTTTCCAGATTTTACTTCATCGATGAGAGATTTAACAGAGCGTGCTTCAATCGTTGTTGCTGAACTATTTTCTTTCGTGCCGCCACTGGTTGCAACCAGACTGATCGCACCAATCCCTAGTAAAACGACGATGACAGCTATTGGCAAATACCATTTTCGGTTGAACTTTGTTCTTTTTTTTTGCTTCATGTACCTACTCCTTCATTAAGATCAGTCATTAAAAAAGCGCTTATATAATTCTATCCAAAGCTCATTCCTCTTCTTTTTCCGACACTTCTTCATCAAACATTTGAACAACCGTTCCATCATCCATAACTAGTTCCGTTCCTTCTTTTCCATCAACAGTCACTTTTCTCTCGCTTTTCACATTTGGTATTTCAGCCTCATTCGACTCTTTTGTCCCTGAACCACAGCCTGCTAAAAGGCCGATTGAAAAAGCTAATACAAGATACCCTTTATACTTTGTTCCTTTTTTCATCATAAAAAACCATCCTCTTCTATTTGTTTTAGTTATGTTTCGCTTGTTATGTTTACTATCATACATAACAGACCTATTCTCTTTCTAAAGCTAATCTGTTTTTTGTGTAATTTTTTTATTAATATTTTTAGAACAAAAAGATAGCGCTCTATTTTTATGTAAACAAAAAAACAACCCAAGTGATCGTTGGATTGTTTTTCGTAATGAAGCGAGGGATTCAATTCATTTATTTCGTCAACTCATAACTATCTTTCAGCAAGTAGACAACTTGTTTTTCTTCAACTGCACCATTCAGCGCCACACTGATCCAATGGTTCTTATTCATATGATAGGCAGGATAATACCCCTCACTCTTTTTCAGAATCGAAATGATTTCTTGATCAGCTTTCACATTGAGGAGTGGTACTTTTCCTTCCCATCCAATCCCAATTTGTCTTTTTCAATAGAAACGACCAAGCCAAACCATTTACCTGACGATCGATGCCGCAACACGATATACTCAGGAAATTTTGCAAAAGGATGATCGATTTGGACGTCTTTTAAGGTAGCTGTGAAATCGATGAGTTTTTGTGTTAGGTCCATAGGTAGGTTCTCCTTTCTGACAACAAATAAAATAGGATGATCATCAGTCAATTTAAACGATGTGTCATGTTACATCTAAGGAATGATACATCATTTGGTTATCAATGATCGAATTATTTTTTGTGTGTTGAGGGCTTTTATTATGCTTCCTCCACCAAATAACCTCATGTCCTTTTATATTGTAAATATTCCCTTTTTAACCAGTGTATTTTCTTTCTGTGTATTGCTGTCTTTAATAACTAATAGTAACTTTTTAAAAACCATTTTATGAGTATTTTTGTTGGAAATAACTTGATATGATAGTTGATAAGCTTCGGTCACTATATGACAACCATGATTACACTCGTAAACCTAAACCTAGATCAAGCATGAAAGTCATAGTTGAATATATTTTTCTTCGTGTTTTTATCCATTATGAGTTGTCAAAAATAAATTCGTTTCAGCAAATATAGTGACCGTGAGCTTACTTTTACTCCTTTGTCTTTTTTCTACTCAATAAGGATAAGTATTGTCACAACAAGTAAAAAACATCGGATTTTATCAACCTTCACGAAGATATTTCTATTTCATATCATGATCATTATATTCCCTTATCCTAAACAGATAGTGCTGAGTCTAGAATAAACAACTAATACTTTTATTAACTTAAAGTCAGGCTCACACCGGAATCCGTGTGATTTTTTTGTAAATAAGCGGAAAAATCCATAAAAATTTGATGAGTCACTTTTATGAATGATTCCCTAATTTTGTGGCTCTACACTTCAATAGCAATAGCCTCTTTTCAAGTAAACTTCTTACTCAAGCATATCAAAATAATTATTCTCAATACAAGAATAAAATCCAATTTAATATCTTGTTGTCTTACTCAGTTGATTTCTAAAAATTCCAGCATATTAATATTTTCATAACAAACACAACCTTGAAAATCCTGATATTTTTATTCACCCTCAAAATGTCTGCTCTCTACCTCAATATGCTACTCTCTATAAACAAAAATCAGGTACTGCCTGAAACTTCACTAACGGGCAGTACCTATAAAAACAATATATAATGGACGTCTATAAGTTAGATTTTACCAAATTATTATTTTTTATACGTTCAAAAAAACAATGAAAGAAATCCAAATTTTGGATTTCTTTCATTGTTTTTCTTATTTTTAATAGGTGCATCTCATTATTTTAATTGTTCTTTTAATTCATTCTGTATCCGTGTTAATTCTTTTTCTTCTACTTTTTGGTAAGAGATACCTTGTTCACCTGTCACTCCATCTCCAGTAAAACCTGTACCCATTAGTTGATCTGATTTTATTTTTTTCAGTGCTGGTCGGTATTGTTTAACCATACTTTGCATCATGTTCCACGGTACGTCAGTTTTCATATTTCCACCAATTATTTCTAGGAAATCTTTATAATTCGTCAAGGTTTTTATTGATTTCAATTGGTCTATAATACCAGTAACAATTTGTCGTTGTCTCTTTTGCCGACCATAATCGCCATCAGGATCATCGTAACGCATCCGAGAATATTTGAGCGCCTTTTCGCCATCCAAGTGTAATTTTCCGATTGGGAAATCGGTTCCTTCATAATTAAAACTGAAGGCATTATTTACGTCAACACCGCCCACAGCATCAACTAATTCTTGCATGCCTTTTAAATCGATTTGAACATAATAATCAATCGGAACATTTAATAAATTTTCTACAGTTGATAGTGACATAGGAACGCCCCCATAAGCATAGGCGTGATTGATTTTATCCGTTGTACCATGCCCTACGATTTCTGTATAAGTATCTCTTGGAATGCTGACTAATGTGGTTGTTTCTTTTTTAGGATTGACTGTAGCAACAATCATCGTATCTGATCGCCCTTGCTCTGTTCTACCTAAATCACCGCTATCCGTTCCTAACAATAAGACAGAAAAAGGTTCGCCAGACTCATAATCTAAGCTGTCATTTTTTGAACCGTCTGTTCGTTCGATTGCTTCATAGGATTCATTTGCTGTTGCTTTCACATCAAAATAGATTTTTCCGACATAGCCAATAATCCCAATAACGACAATCAACATGACCGCTAAAATAGAAAGAAAGATTCGTTTAACCATTGACATTATTTTTGCTCCTTTTTTTATTAAATTTAAAAATCTCCACTGATGCCTTGATTTAAATGATGAAACTCATTTGCAATTGCTTCTATGATTCGTTCACTTGCTCTTCCATCTCCATAAGGATTAGACGCCTGTGCCATTTTTTTATGATCAATTTCATTTTCGATCAAGTTTTTTATTTCACGATACACGTTTTCTTCATTCGTGCCGACAAGTTTAAGAGTATTCGCAGCTACGCCTTCTGGTCTTTCTGTCGTGTCACGTAAAACTAGAACTGGTACCCCCAATGATGGGGCTTCTTCTTGCACCCCACCCGAGTCTGTCAAGATCATATAACTACGGGCAATAAAATTATGAAAATCCACGACATCTAACGGTTCAATCAAATGAATGTTAGGCAAATCACCTAGTATCTTTACTACTTTTTCTCTAACCTTAGGATTGCGATGCATCGGAAAAACAAATTCAATATTCGGATAGGAAGAAGCAACCCTATGAATTGCCCGACACACATTCTCCATTGGCTCTCCGAGGTTTTCTCTTCGATGCATAGTCACTACAATCATTTTTCTATTCTCTTTCAGTTCTGGTAGATAGGGATGACTATATTTTTCCTTGATTGTATATTTCATCGTATCAATTGCTGTATTTCCAGTGATATAGATTCTATCAAGAGAGTGGTTTTCCTTTTCCAAATTTTCCTTACTTCTTTCTGTCGGCGCAAAGTAAAGATCGCTTAGAATATCAGTCAATTGTCGATTTGCTTCCTCCGGATATGGTGAACGTTTATTCCATGTTCGAAGACCAGCTTCTACGTGCCCAATTTTGATTTGTTGATAAAAAGCAGCTAATGCACTCGCATAAGTTGTCGTAGTATCCCCATGTACCAAGACGATATCTGGTTTTTCTGTTACCAAAATAGGTGTCAACTTTTCTAATATTTTTGTAGTGATACTTGTCAAAGTTTGATTACTTTCCATGACATCCAAGTCATAATCCGGTACAATATTAAAATATTGCAATACTTGATCTAACATTTCACGGTGTTGTGCTGTTATGACGACTATTGATGTAAAGCGAGCATCTTTTTCTAATTTTTTTATTAACGGAATCATCTTGATTGCTTCAGGCCGAGTACCAAATATAGACATTACTTTTATTTTTGACATTTTTAGTTCTTCTCTCCTTTAACTAATATATAGCCAATAAGTAGAAGTCTATTCTTTTTTTTTAAACTATTTGCCTAATATTCACCATTTGAAATCCCAAATATTGATTTACTCTTCTAAGATTTAGGGGAGCACAAAATAAAGAGACCAGAGTATTTTTCTGGTCTCTCTCATTACTCACCGTTTTTTCTTTTTATTGATAACTATATACGTTAGGAATCCAAAGAATAAAATGAGGATAAGCACTCCAAATAAAACGAGTAAAGGTTGTCTTTGTTCACCAGTTTTAGGAAAGCTTTCATCCGTCTTTTGATTTACTTTTTTCGGATCATTTTCTTTTGTTAGTTCAACTGATTCGTTTCTTTTTGAGATATTAAAAGCTATCGGACGATCATCTAAAATATAACCTTCTGGTGCTTTCGTCTCAATCAATTCGTAACTACCTTCAGGTAAACCTTCAATTGATAGATGTCCAGATGAATCAGTTTTTAAATTTTTTTGAACTATTTTCCCTTTTTGATCTTTAATCATAAATGAGGCATTAGCCAATTTTTCACCAGATTGGCTGTCTATTTTTTCTAGCAAAATACTGTTAGCTTTACGTGTATTCGTTTTCGTTACTTCTACCGCTTCGGTTTGCCCTTTTTCTATCGTGAAGCTGACTGGTTTCTTGTCTAGGTCATAACCGGTTGGCGCTTTTGTTTCTACCAACTGATATTCACCTGGCGCTAACTCATCGATTGCTAGTTTCCCACTTGCATCAGTCGTCAATCCACTTTGCAGTTTCTTCCCTTCTTTATCTTGTAACTCGAAGACTGCGCCAGCTAGACCTTCTCCGCTTTGATCATCCGTTTTCGTGAGAACCACTCCTCCTGGAGTTAAGTGGTTCGTTTTCGTTACTTCTACCGCTTCGGTTTGCCCTTTTTCTATCGTGAAGCTGACTGGTTTCTTGTCTAGGTCATAACCGGTTGGCGCTTTTGTTTCTACCAACTGATATTCACCTGGCGCTAACTCATCGATTGCTAGTTTCCCACTTGCATCAGTCGTCAATCCACTTTGCAGTTTCTTCCCTTCTTTGTCTTGTAACTCGAAGACTGCGCCAGCTAGACCTTCTCCGCTTTGATCATCCGTTTTCGTGAGAACCACTCCTCCTGGAGTTAAGTGGTTCGTTTTCGTTACTTCTACCGCTTCGGTTTGCCCTTTTTCTATCGTGAAGCTGACTGGTTTCTTGTCTAGGTCATAACCGGTTGGCGCTTTTGTTTCTACCAACTGATATTCACCTGGCGCTAACTCATCGATTGCTAGTTTCCCACTTGCATCAGTCGTCAATCCACTTTGCAGTTTCTTCCCTTCTTTATCTTGTAACTCGAAGACTGCGCCAGCTAGACCTTCTCCGCTTTGATCATCCGTTTTCGTGAGAACCACTCCTCCTGTATCTAAGGAATTGGTTTTAGATAACACTACAGGAACTTCTTGTCCAGAGACGACTGTAAATGAAACAGGTGTTGGATCGATCGCATAATTTTCTGGCGCTTGGGTTTCGATAAACTGATAATCACCTGGCGGAAGTAAACCTGTATTAACTTTTCCACTTGAATCAGATACTAGATTTTCAAGTACAGTCTGCCCCTTACTATCTACTACTTTGAAAACGGCCCCAGCTAATGGATTTTTATTTTCAGAAGCTATTTTAGTTAGATACGCGCTTCCATCTAATATCGTCACAGCATCATTACTATATATACTCGTACCATTATAGTTGATTGACGCCTTATTGATAATTTTATCCCCAGCTTGTGCATCTTTATTATTATAAACTGCATTAAATACGATAGTTAAGCTTTCACCTTCTTCTAAAGTATCTAATAAGGTATAAGAAACTTTTCTAGTTGTAGAATCATACACAGCATCCGATACTTTTGTATCGTTTTTTGAAACAGTTGTTTGATAGGTTGTGTAGTCTGGAAGTGGATCACTTATCACAGTTCCAGCTGGGATACTACCGCTTGAACTTTTCAAAGTCAATGTATAATCCAAAATCCCTTCTGTATCTGCTAGCGTAGTTTGTTCCACTTTTTTATTTAAAGAAATACCACTGTAACTTGATTCGTCCAAAGCCATTGCTGAGTCATAACTTGAAACAAGCGAATCATTTGAATAGATTGCTGCATGATTATTTTTCACACCAAATTCTGCCGGTGTTGGATTCCCTAGTATTTCTTCCCCATACATGACAACGTAACTGTCTTCAGTTGTAACATCGCCGAAATCAATGGTAAATCCTTGATTATTCACAGTTATTTTGTTAGATAATTCACTCGTTACATACTTCCACTCATTTGGGGTACCATCTGCCTTTCTAGAAGTTACTTTAGCAATTCTTATATGTTGATAGGGTGTTAGATCCCCAACTGCGGGTATATAAGTATCTGGATCGGTTAACTGAGTCCCTTCTGGTATGGTATCCGTAAGCTTAACATTTTTCATAGATTTTTGGTCATAATTGACTGTTATTGCATAGATATTTGATGCAGGTTTATCTAGGCTCATTAGTGCAACTTCATTTCCATCAATTATTTTCTTGGGCCTCGTACTCCACTTTGAAAGATTAGGTAAGCTATTATTTAGTCGATGTACTTCGGAATTCAGCTGATCGCTGCTGACTAAGTTATTCCCCTTATAAAATTCAACAGGAAATTCGACAAAATCAGGAATACTTTCATCCCCAACATTAAAAATCGGAGCAATAAATTTAATCGTAAATGTATAGCCTACAGCATCTGTTTGAGATATCTTGGTATGATCATAAAACACCGTCAAGACGTAATCTCCCTGACTATCCTTGGTCAAGGAAGAATCATCTAAATAGAATGGCTCACCGATAATCAGTTTATTTAAAAGATCACTTTCATCTTGAACAATTTCATGGGGAATCGAGATTTGTATTTTCCCATCCTCGTCGATTCCGCCTGCTGAAGAAGCTAAATGAATATTTAATTCAACTTGTTGCCGTGACTCAATAATACTAGGACCACTGATAGAAATTCCTGGATCATCTCCAACAATTCTTGGACTGATTTCCGATGAACTTCCAATCAACGGTAAGAATCCAAGTTGACCGATTATCAAGATAATACTAGTTAATAGATTTAAAAAAAATGTAGCCTTTTTATTCCTCAATTTTGTACCCTCTTTCACTTAATAAGATATTCTTTGATAAACATTTCATTGATTTACCCAGTTGTGTCTTATTTGGCTTGTTACTAGGTAGTTATCTGCTTCTAAAATAACTAAATCATCCTCTATTCGCTGAAGTTCTTTTGCTATTTTTAATTTCTCTTTGTTTGACAAAGAGATTTTGGTATTACTAATCGTTATCATCTGTTTTTCTTCATTAAAAAACAACTGTTGCGATTGACTCGAAGAATCGATTTTCTTTTTTAGTGAAATCTCTTTTATTCGCGACGCCTGACTTAGTGGATATACTCCTTGTCTACCAATCAGTAATATGGATAGAATGACAGATAAAAATTTCAACTAATTTACATCCTTTTCTCTTTGTCTTTTTACCTCTATAATTGCATCTCCAAATACCTCCCAATCGTTTGGAGTAGGTGGTCTTTTCCAGATGATTTGTGTAATCGATAAATTCTCAATAACAGAATCTGAAACAAAAATATCTGTTTTTGAGGTTAAGCGATTCTCTACAATAATATTTAGATTTTTAAATCCTTGAATTTGATTTTGAATAAAATTCGTGTATAAATTTCCCAAAGAAAAATCAACACAAACATAAACAGGTATTTCAATAAAAGCAAAATGATTGATTAGTAAAAATACGTACTCAAAAAAAAGTTGATTGACGCTTGTCTCATCGCTAAAATGCAATTGCTCTTTATAAATTGTTAAGGCTCTCGTAACCGATTTACTAAGTTTGGGATATGATTCCAAAAAATAATCTCTTTGATTACTTGAAGCAAAGGAAGACAAAGTAAAATCAAAAATTTGATGATACCTATTTAACGCAATTAAGTTATTTTCGAAAGATATACGATTTTTGTGTTCATTTATTTTTAATTCAGAGGTGATTTTACTTGCTAGATTTATACTTATTTCATCAATATCTTCAAACTTTGACGTTTGGATCACAACAGGTACTTCGTCTACACCTAATGACTTCAAAAAACCTAATAAATAGCGAATTTCAATACACTTCTTCGTCTCATCTTCAATAGACAAAAAATCAGCTATTTTATCGATGACAAGTTGAATATCCGAGCTTGTCAAAAAAATAAAAAAATCTTCTTCTTTGCTTAAAGAAAAACCATTTTTTTCTCTACATATTAAGATACCGATTAACAAATTTAATTTTACCTGTTCTGTTTTACTTAATCGTAAATGGAAAAGAAATGTTAAATATTCAGATAAAGATTTGATCTGATTTCTTATTTCTTCTGTAAAAGGAAGTTCAATTCCGTTATAAATGTCAAAGAATACAGAAAAAATAAGATTTCTTATAATGATTTCATTTCCTACTACTTTGCCATTTTTTATTTCAAGATTATGTTTTGATAAAAATTTTTTTATCGTTCGCTGTCTCAAGTAAACAGTTGGGAGAGCAAAATAGTGTCGAATGCTAAATTCCTTGACAGTCATGTTTTCTTCGATAAAAGCTTTAAATAATAAAAAAGTTGGTGCTTCTTTGTAATAAGTCAAGCGGAATTTTTTTACAATCGAATAATCTATATTGATTGGGTGGACTATGACACCATCACTGTGGATATGAGCATTCGATTCAAATTGATAAAGTTCATTGTTTAACTCATCAAGAAACTTTTTTAATCTTGTTTCAGTGATCTCAATAAATGAAGCAAGTTCCCTAACCTCAATACTCCTATCTTTTAACTCAATGTAGCGCAAAATAGCTAATTTGATTCTCTCCTTATCTTCTAAAAAAAACTCTAATTGCATTCGATCCTCCTTTTATTAGTTAAGTTAGGTGTTACAGTCCCATTAATAGGATACCTCTACTTAAAAATGGAAAAAGTATGGTTTCTAACTTTTTTTATATAAAATAACTTTTTTTTAAATGAATATATATAATATTTGTTATATATAAATCCTTAAAAACCTAGATCCAAAATAAAACAGAGCAGAAATAGATTCTCCATTCTGCTCTGCTCTATTTGAAATCCACATAGTTTTTTTACATCTTTAGTCTAACAATATTAAACTGATTTTATGTTCATTTATTACCGTATGATCCACCATTCATTAATCAACTCAGTATTATTGTACTTTCTTGGTAATCCATGAAATGTAACCTACCTAAATCTGTCTCTTTTGATTCCAGAAGATGAACGTATGAAAAATAGAAGTTTGTTAAAATAGCAAAGAAATACAAGGAGGTTGAAATATAAAGATGAAGAAATTACTACTGTTTAGTACAATATTATTGTTATCCCTACCTATCTTAACTAGTTGCAAAAATACCAACAATCACGCAACAACAACTACTTCTAGTAGTGCCTTAGATATAGAAACTCAAAAAGTTGATGGTATAGGAAAAGCAACTGTTATTGATGGATTGGAAATCACGATAAATAAACCAGAGAAAAAAGCGATAACAGATGAAAAAGGAGATAAGATTCTATATACGTTCCATGTGAAAGGTAAAAATATCTCCTCAGTTACTAAAGGTTTAGGATCAATTGATTTTTCTCTAGAGACCAAAGATGGTAAACAACATAGTGTAAGTACAAACTACACTGTTTTTGGACAAGAATTAGATGCTAACCAAGAAATTGAAGGAGATCTTTATTTTGAATTGAACAAAAATGATTCCATCGAACAGCTAATTTATCTCGTAAGCGATCAAAAACATATAGCCTGGGATTTAAATAAAAATTAAGCATTCTAAATATTAAATACACTAAACAGCAAAAAAGTTCGCACATTACTTAACAATGTAGTGCGAGCTTTTTTGCTGATCATCAAATCTTTCTATTTTGTAATTATAACTATTTTCGATATGCTGATATTAACAACTATCCTATGGTCAGTTTACACCACTATATATTCCAATTATTGATTTTGAATTCTTTATATATTTGGTATTGTTTCATTTATGTGATAAATAATATTTTTTAATAAATACTATAAAAAAGAGGGAATGCGGAATGGACATCAAACACGTTTATGGGAAAAACATCAAGAAAAAAATCACATTAGTGAACATACTTTACAATAACCATGATTGGATCACTACAAGCGAATTGGCCGAAAAAACGAAGCTAGAAAGAAAAACTACGCTAAAATATATTGCTGAGTTAGAGAGGGATTTAGAATTATTCGATCATTCTGAACTAACGATGGAATTTTCAAAAGGTAGAGGAACGTTTTTGCATGCTAGAGATCCTTTAATCATTCAAAAATTTATTTTGTGGCTAATCAAAGATAATATAGCCATTAAAATCATTCATACTCTTTTTTTTGAGAATCGTTTGAATATTACAAAGTGGTCTTATGAGAATTATGTAAGTATTTCAACAATTAGAAGAACGATCAATGAATTAAAAAAGTTGTTTAAAACTTTAAATATCAATATAACTTCTAAAAAATCAACCTATTATATTTCTGGTAAAGAACACAATATACGATATATGTTTCATGAGTTTTTCTGGAATACGTATAAAGGATTGTATTGGCCTTTTAAAAATATATCAAAAAATAAACTTCATGATTTATTAAATGATATGAGCATCGAATATGGTGCTTCATTTAGCATCCAAGCAAAAGAACAATTATGTTTTTTTATGGCTATAAATATAACTAGATATTTTCAAAATCATTATATTTCATTAGAAGAATTTGATTACAATTACCAACGAATCAATTCAGAATTAATGGAAAATTCACAAATACAGGAGATGATAAAAAAGCATTTTCTCATTTCTGATTCAGAGATTCAATTTTGGTTGTTCTATTTCCAAACGAAAGGAACGTTTTATCGACGATTCGTCAACAAAACTGATATATTCGGTTTACACGAAAATTATCATACGGAGAGTCATTATTATTATACAACATTTAAAACTAATTTTATTGAATACTTCAACTTAGACCTTGAATCACTACCAGACAGCGAGAAAATAAGATTTAAAACAAGTGCTTTTGCAATCCACTACAAAATTTCAATTTTCCCGAAAATCGATAAGAATCCCATTGAAGGGGATGATGTATTCGAAGCACTATATCCACAACTTTTAAATCGTATTGATCATTTTATGGAGTTGATGTATCAAGAAACGCTAAATCCTATCTTTTTAAACAACTCATTTTTAAGAAAGAAATATGCTTTATTATATGAAATTTTTCACCCGCTCTATTATTTAGAACAGAAAATCCAAATCTATTTTGAAGCAGATTATCCCTCAATGATTCGTTGGTCATTGAAAAAACACATAGAATCAATGTTTAGTCTTTATTTCAATCTTAATATTTATTCGATTGAAGAATTAGAATCGAATGTCTCTTTCTATGATGAGATTGATTTAGTGATATCTACACTTCCGACGAATACACAAGCCCATAATTTTCAAAAGAGTTCGTTTATCTATTTAAATTATAAAAATCATTTTTCTGAGTACGACATTCATTTAATTTATAAAGAGTTACAAAAGCTAGTGTTAGAAAACTATCAACATTCAATTCAAACTAGCTAAGTAACTGCTAATTCAATGGGCATCATTGCGACATCAAACGAACGTAAATACGATGCCACTTCTCCATATAGCTATCTAAACTAAAATCCTTCTTTACTTTTTTAAAAGCTTTTTCTGAAAATCTGGCTTTTTCAGTCGCAACTTTTCCGAGATACTGGAGGATTTTGTGACTCATTTCTTCTACATCACCGGGTTCCGTCAATAAACCATCCTCATTATTCTCAATGAGCTGTGGGATTCCTCCAATGTTAGTCGTAATGTTGGGAATGCCATAGCTCATTGTTTCTAAAATAGCCATCGGTAGCCCTTCATTATAAGAGGGCAAGAAATGTAACAATGTTCGTTGAAACAATTCACCCTTTTCTTCCTGATCAACCCAACCATTGATTTTTACATTTGGTAACTGACGGGTCAACTGCCGAAAGTGTTCCACTTCCCCATCTCCATATAACTCAAAAACGACTTCTGGATAAAACTCACCCACGATTTTTGCTACTTTAAGTAAATCATAGGAACCTTTTCGCTCACCGATTCTTCCTAGCGTCAATATCCGCTTTGCTGTCGTCTGATACTGATTTTCTTGTGGCATTTTCACTGCATTATTCACGAATTCAACCGGTGTATCAGTTATTTTTTGGTAAAACTTCTGCCAACTTTCAGAAACTGCAACAATCAAATCCGTTCGACCTAAGCACTTTCTGATGATTCTTTTTTTTCGTCTTGATGCTTCGTGATAAAATAAGTCAAATTGTGAAGCATGGATGTGGAACACTGATTTTACCTTTTTAGGCAATAAAAATAGTAATAAACTCTTACGATAAAAACTTCCTTTTTGTGCTACGTGGAAATGTACGATATCAATCTTCTCTTCTTTTATTGTTTTTCTAATTGTAAAGATATTTTTTAAAAATAGTGAAATACGGTGTTTCTCATGCCAATTACTCACCACTTTGATTTGGTCTTCTCCCTCATATTCATACATATTCTTGATGACTGTTGACATCCCGCCCTTCGCATCAATACTAGGCCCTATCATTAAGATATTCATTTTCACTTTCCTCTCGTAATAATCTCGATACGATCAAACCTAAAATAGTCGCAGACATTGCAGAATAAAATACATGACCCGAAGTCGCTGCAAACCCAAATGTCACAAGTAACAAAAAAGCATACTTATTAAATAATCGCATCTTGAAGATACGATAAATCAAATAGACCAGTGGTAAAAGAAAGACAAGCAAACCTATTGCTCCATATGAGAAAAAAGTATCCAAAAAGTCGATTTCAATATATCCCCCAGCTCGTCCAAAAAATTCCCAGCGATTCTCAACGCCAAATCCAAAGAGAAAGATCCAGTGATTATTTGGATATTCCATAAAATTAGCCATCGCATCTTCAAAATAAATACTTCTGGAACTACTAAGGATCTTGATCCAATTTCCATCGTATAAATCATAAAAATAAGTCATTCGATCAATCGTTCCTTGGATCATTCCGATAAATAGATCTTTTCCCCAAAACAAACTAAACCCAACACCAATTAATATTAATTGCGAAAGTAAAAACTTTACTTGGAAAGGGATATCAGATTTAAAGAAGAGTAAATATAAAATCGTAACAATCAAACTAGCAATGCTATAAATAATCCCCGTCTTCGTTCCAATCAGTAGGAGACAGTAACAATTTGCCAAATAGAGTAATGACAGATAAAATAAAGGACGCCATTGCTTTTTAGTAAAACAAGTAATTAGCACAAAAAGCAACAGAGTGCACAAAATAACTAAAACGTAGGTTAAATCATTGGTTGCATAAAAAAAACTTTTATAACCTGCATTAGAGTTGGCATAGGTAAAATTACCTAACCCTAAAAAATAAGGAACGATCAAACCCACCACAAATAAACTATCGATTGCAATAAACAACTGAGTCAGCTTAGGTTCAGCTATTTTAGAAAATAGTAAAGCAATCAGAAACCATAATAAATATTTAGTTACTGCGCTAGCATCACTAAACAACGTACTAAATGAATTATCAAAATAGATCGTTTGAATGGCTAACAGTAAAAAATATACAAACATACTTAAAATCATCAATAATCCAAAAACGCTGGTAACTAATTCTAGATGATTGATAAATAAGAAAAGTAGTATGATAAACAAAACAATGCGATAGAAGGTTCCAATAGGGATCGAAATCCCTTCACTTAAAAATACACCGTTCATAAAATCGACAAGCGGAAAGACGCCTACAAAATAAAGCAACCATTGGGAATATTTTTGTTTGCTATCTTCTAACAAGGGATTTCCTCTTTTCATCAATGACATGTCCTAAAAAAGTCAAATTGCCAAAAAAATACCGGTGGAACATTCTTCTTGGTTCCTGCGAAAACCGATAGAACCATTCCATTCCGATTTTTTGCATCCATCTAGGTGCACGCTTCACTTTTCCAGCAACTACATCAAAACTCCCACCTACGCCAATCAAAAGGGGGATATTTAAAATTTCTTTGTATTGATCCAACCAGTACTCTTTTTCAGGGGTAGGAATCGCTAAAAATAAAATATCAGGATGAGTAGCTGCAATTTCTTCAGCTACTTCCACTGATTTATTTCGATCGAAATACCCATCCATATAACCTGCTACTTTGAGAGCAGGATATTCTTCTTGATGCCTCCTGACCACTTCTTTTACAACATCTGACTTACTGCCTAAATAATACACACGATAATTCTTTTTTGCAGCAACTTCAATCATTTTTTCAAATAGGTCAATCCCTGTTACACGCTCTGGAATCGCTCGATTGAACAATCGATCTGCCCAGACAACGGACTGCCCATCCGCATTGATCAATTCACAAGAATTCACGATTTTTTTTAGTTTTGGTTCTTTGTATAACAAATTGATTTTATTGGCATTCACTACCACGTGTTGCGTGATTTTTCGTTGTTCAATGATGCGGACCATTTGCTCGATTGTTTCGTCAAACGTATACGAATCTACTTCTGCACTTAATAATTTTACTCTGTTCAATACTTAGTAAGCTCCTTTCATCTTTAAGACCGCTGGGACTGTCAAACACAATATCTTCAAATCAAACCATAGACTCTTATTCTCAATATATTGCAAATCCAAATCAACCATTTCTTCAAACGAAACATCACTTCTACCACTCACTTGCCATAAACCAGTACAACCTGGCAAGACAGTCAAACGTTGCAAATCATGATCTGTGTATTTAGCTACCTCGTTAGGTAAAGGAGGACGTGGCCCCACCAAGGCCATCTCGCCTTTTATTACATTGATCAATTGTGGCAATTCATCAATACTTGTTTTACGTATAATCCGGCCAATCGGTGTGATACGTGGATCTTCTTTAATTTTGAACATCTGCTCTCCAGCTTCATTCAATCGATCAAGTGCGATAAGTTCTTGTTGCGTGACCTCTCTCATACTTCGTAACTTATAAAGAGTAAATTTTTTTTGGTTTTTTCCAATTCTTGTCTGGGAAAAGAAAGGAGAGAGTTCTGGATTCTCCAGCTTCAAAAGAATACTTACTATAATAAGTAAAGGGGATAAAATCAACAGCGCAAAAGCAGCAAGAACACGATTGATGATTGAGTCAAGAATATTCATAAATTACCTCCTGAAAAATATTTGATTCAGGAGTATTATAGTGAATAAATAACCTTTACAATGTTCACTAAACGTATTATTTAAAAGATAAAAAAGACCTATAAATTTTTCTAAAACACTTCCTTGCAGTAAGAAAATATAAATTTTCCTATCTATTAAAAATCATTATTTTTGACAGTTATATCAATCATAAAATACTTTCCCATCGAAATTAAAACAATATAAAAAACCGATCAAATCCCTATTGGTTTGATCGATAAAAAAGCTTTTTTCTACTAAAATAAGCATCTATAAAATAACAATATTTCATATTCACCTTACAATTAATGCTCTAATTTACTAAAATTATTTTTTAGAACAGACTTGATTTGCAGAATATAACTCCACTGAAACACGAAATAAACGATTATACTCAATATGATCAATCCTACTGACTGAGTGAGCGAACACAAAATAGTCGCCAAAATAATGATGAATAGCTGAACAAAAAAAGAGTGATGGGTCATTCGCAACCCAGAAACATTTCTCACTTTGTTAAATCTCAAGTAAGCCAAAAATAAAAAACTGATTGATGCGGATATTCCTGCACCATGCAATCCCATGCTTTTAATAAAGAGTGGACTAAGTACAAGATTTACAATGGCGCACAGGATCGACGAATGAAAAACAAATTTTGTTTCACCTTCCGCAATACAATTTGCGCCTAATAAACTGGCGAGATTGGAAAAAAACGCAGCTAAAACCAAAAAGGGAATATAGTCGATTGCCTGAGTAAACGCATCAGCAAATAAGATTTTCCCGATTGGTTCCATAAAAAGATACATCATGAGCACACCTAGACTCATTAAAAAAAGGAATGCACGAAAAACGGTTGTGTAAAATGCTTCTTTTTTATTGGATTGTACCTCTTCAATTGCCGAAACTTGCCAAGCTTGAAAAAATACAGTACTTAACATGGTAATAAACATGGGTAACTTATTGGCAGCCGCAAATAGACCACTTGCACTTGTTCCTAGAATCAGTACAATAAAAATTTTGTCTGCCGAATTAATTCCCCACCACATCAATGCATTAGGAATCAATGGAAAACTTTTTTTTACCAATTGTTTGAGATAGTCAAAATCGACTGCAAATAGCGCTGTTTGTTTTTCAACATCTTTTTTTCGGAAAAGTATTAACGGCATGACAACGAGAAGCACTACCGTATAAGCACCGACATTTGCATAAAAATAACCAGGCAAACCCAATTCTAAGTATCGGAGCATCATTATCGCAAAAATAATCAATAAAACTGTTTGAATCAAGTTCATCGTCGCATAAATCGTATTTTTATTGATTGCACGAAGGTAATTAGAAAATAAACTATTATAAGATTGGAGTGTCATCAAAAGCATCATCAACAGGAAAATCGAATAATCTAGATGGATATAGCCCAGTGCATACAAACCTTGACCAATGATCCACGCACTAACATTTGTACATAAAAGCAAGAACCAAGCATTTTTTAAGAAGTAGATTTTACGTTCTGGTTGCTGGATCACATCTTTCATGAACATTTCAAAAATACTCATTGTAATGATGGGTAAAAATAAATTAATGAACGTAATTGATAGATCTGCCACACCATATTCAGAAGTAGAAAGGTACTTTGTATACAATGGTAGTAGAAAGAGTGACCCAAATTTCGTTCCTAGATTCCCAATCATTAATATGCCTGAACTTGTTAGTAATTTCTTATATCGGTTCATTTGATCGCCAAGAGCGCATTTACTCGTTCCTTTTCTTTAGACACTTTCTCCTGAAAGGATTGACCAATCTCTCCGAGTAAATACCGCTCATCTTCTACATGATTCATCTTATACTCTACTCGTTCAAGAATCGCTGTTTGTTGTTTCTCTAATTCTTGGATTGAAAAACAACTCGTCGGATCAGCTAGTATACGAAACATTTCAGTTACTTTATCTTGCCAAGAAATTCCGACCACAGGAATTTTTGCTGCGACAGCAAAGATCATCGAATGCATTCGTGTACCAATGATCAAGGTACTCACTTCGTACAACGCATAAAGTTCTTCTTTCGAGCGTATTATTTTCATTTCTACAGCACCAACTAATAAATGATAGATATCCTCAACCGCTTGATAATCTCTCATTTCTGTTGAAAAAATGGTTACTTGGTACTTGATTGAAAGCTGTAAAAGTATTGCTGTCATTTGTTTGATATATACCGAATATTGTTCCTGAGAAGCCCCAGCAAAGCGATAGTCAATGATAGAAACCGCAATGTGTTGCTCATTTTTTAGACTTTGACGTTGCGCTAACGGTGCAAAAAACTCTGAAGTAAAGACAGGATCCTGAATCACAGCTACTTCTTTTTTAAAATAGGAAGCTGATTTTAGATCCCTCACACTAACATAGCTCAAATCGTTTAATAATCTCACCGCTTCTTTTTCTTGTTTTTTTGTTTTGAATGGTCCTAAACCAATCGACAGAGCAACTATTTTTTTGTTGTGTTTCTTAGCCAACTCAACGATCCATTTTAGTTTAAAATAAGATTTACTATACTTGTTTAAGTCAAAAATTAAATTTCCACCAGAAAAAACGATGCAATCTGCGTCAGCGATCCATTGTTCCACTAGATCTTCTGTCCTTCGGTCTGGATGGTAAGGAATCATCATAGCAAGTTTTTGTTTCAATTTATTCTTCTTTTTTGATTTTTCAACTGAAGAATCAGCAATCGAGGGAATGTTCTCTCTAGGCGTGCCCAAATAAGAGACTGCCCTTGTTTCATGATTTTCTAAATACTGATGTTGGATTTCTTCAGCAATCAAACGATCCCCGATATTTAAGCTATCAATAAAACCAAACTGTAAAATTTTCACTTTCTCACCTCACCAATCATTGTTTGATACATTTTTTCTAAAGAATAGTTTTCAGCATGTTGTCGATAATCAAACTTCTTGATTGCTTGTTCATTTTTAAAAAAATACGTCATTGCTTTTACCAAATCGATTGTTAATGTTTTGGGGGCAGCAGCTATTTGTAATTGTTCATCGCCAAAAAAGTAGTCTCTCAATGCCCCTGCATCTGTCGTGATCACTGGTATGCCACACGCCTGTGCTTCCATATTCACTAAACAAAAGGATTCCTTGACGATTGAAGGAATGACGCAAAGATCCGCTACTTGGTAGTACATTGGCATTTCTTCTTGAGTTGCTTGTTCAATCAGTTTCAAATCAATCGCTGAATGTCTTAATGCTTTGTCTAATTGTTTATTGGAAACAGTCCCTACTATCAATAGTAGTACTTGCTCATTCGTCAATTGTTCGATGGCATCCATCAAATAAGTGATTCCCTTGGAACGATCGATCCTACCTGAAAACAAGACCACCTTTTCTTGGTGACCTATGCCTAGCTCTGCCCTCAGACTCATTTTCGTGTCATTTGTGACAGGCGAATAAGCAGTCGTATCGATTCCATTTTCAACCACACACAAGGATGGTCTATTGGATTGGTTTAGCACTTCCTTCACCTTATGGTCAATAAACGAACTAACCGAAATGATGCGATCGACTGACTGTAAAATCTTATTTTTCTGATAAGAAAACCGATTAAGATAATCATTATGTAAGTATAGTGATACTTTCCCTACATAAAATTCTCTGATTTTTGGACAATACACCCCGTAATTCAGCATAATGATTTCATCAAAAGAATAGCTTCCTATCAAAATTTTCAGCTTAGATAATAAATTGGGATTGATTGATGTATACTTTTGTTGATATCTGTTGATTCGATTTGTGCACTTATTTAAATACCTCTTCGCTCTCTGAAAAATAGTTGGGGCGTCTTTATAATAAAAGAGCCCCGTTGATGGATCATCCGAAGAAACAGAACTACAAGAAAGTACAAAAAAATCAACATCCATTGGTTTGTTTTGGTTCAATTCCCAAAGTTTCTGTGTAAGAAACTCGATTGCCCCTCCTGAGGTAGCGGGAACCGGCTTATTGCTTCCAGAGACGAAAAGGACTCTTTTCTTTTTTTCTGTTCCCATAGCCGTAAGCACCTCCATAACCATAGTGCTTCGATTTTTTTGTTTTATTTCCGTTATAAATAACTCCAAGAACATTTGCTCCTGAATTATCAAGTAGTTTTTTAGCTTCAACGATCAATTTTTTACTGGACTTACTATCTCGTACCACTAACGCACAACTATCAACCAACGTCGCTATAATTTTAGCATCCGCTACTTCGGTGATTGGTGGCACATCGATAACGACAAAATCATAAGTTAAATTGATTTCTCTCAGTAGTTTTTTAAATCCAGCACTTGCCAAAACTTCAGCTGGATTTTCTGAATAAACCCCACTAGGTAGCACATCTAGATTCTCAATATTTGTCTGGTACGTACTAGATTCTAATGAGTATCCTTTATCTAAGATGCCACATAGCCCTGAAGCATTAGGAACATTCAATGATTCCGTGATGGAACGTTTCCTTAAATCACCGTCGATCAATAATGTTTTACATTTTGTTAGAGCAAAGACAACAGCTAAATTCACACTCGTTGTTGTCTTTCCTTCACCCGGACTGGCTGAAGTAATCATCAATGAAGTCAATGCTTCCTTTTCTCTTTGGATTTGGATATTCGAGCGAATACTACGATACTGTTCAGAAGCAACTGATTCTGGATTCGATAATGTCACAATATCCAATCCAAGCTTTCCCCTTGCCATTCGTGTCTATCTCCTTTCCTCTACTACATATAGTTTTTTCTTGCTTTTTTCATTTTGTGTTGGTTTCATTTCCGCCACATTTCCTAAATTTAGAAGACCGAGCGTTTCTTCAAAGTTGTCTTCTTTCTCTAAGATTTGATTCGACAGTGACCAAATAAATATGCCGATAACAGCGACTAACCAGCCAATCAAAGCAAACATAACTGTATTCATCTTTAAGTTTGGAGAAATCGGTGTTCCCGAGGTACGAGCGGGTGAAATAATCGAAACAGAATTCCCTTCACCTAGTAATTCACCGACTTTTGCTGAAAAAGATTCTGCCACCTTTTCAGAAACAACTTGAGCAATTTCTGGTTTTTCAGATAAAACAGAAATACTGAATATCTGTGAGTTTTCTTCTTGAGCCACCGTGATCATTTGGCGAATCTGATCCACATTCAAATCGATATCTTGCGTTTCTTTTATTTTCTTTTGTGCATCATCTAAAATCGAATAACTTGTGACTAAACTTTTATACGTATTGATCATCAATAACTTATAGTTCGCATCATTAAGGGTCTCATCCGACTCTGGTGTCACCGTTGTTTTTGCTACAAGTTGAGTGGTTGCCTTATACGTAGGTGTAATGAATTTTTCAGTAAAAATATACCCCCCAGCAGCAAAAAAAACCGTAGAAAGTAAAATAATCCATAGATTTTGTCTTAGTAAGCGAAATGTTTTAAGTAGTTGATTCGTGCCTTGCATCGAACTCTCCTTTCTATAAGACCACCTTATCCATGCTCAAATCACCAATAGGATCAAGAACAGTCTCACCAGACTGTTTTATCAATGGCTCATTGACCACTAAATGTTCATGTCTATTCATCACTAGCACGACATCTGTATTCTGTAAGAAATCATCAAAATCCATTGCTTGATTTTTTACGATCGATTTTTTGACCAATGGATCATAAAATAGGACTTCTGCTTGTTCTTTATCAGTCATTGCTTGGTACAGTTGTAAACTAGGACTTTCTCGAACATCGTCTACATTATCTTTATAAGTTAGACCGTAGATACCCAAACGTTTTCCAGAAAATGAATGATCCATTATTTCTCTTACTTTGTCTAAAATACGTTTTGGTACAGCATCATTGACCTCTCTCGCTGTTCGGATCAATCTTGCTTGCTCAGGATAATCTCCCACTAAAAACCAAGGATCTACGGGAATGCAATGTCCTCCCACACCAGTTCCTGGATTCAAGATATTGACACGAGGATGTTTATTAGCGATTTCGATCACCGAATGTACATCCAATCCTTCCCGTTCACAGATCAGCTTCAATTCATTCGCAAACGCGATATTGATATCTCTAAAGGTATTTTCAACAACTTTAGAAAGTTCGGCTGTTTTGATATCTGTTAAAACGATTTCGCCTTCACAAAAACCTTGATAGATTTCTTTGACTACTTGGGCTGTTTCCTCATTATCCGCACCAATCGTACGAGAATTATATCGTAGTTCTTTCAGGATATTACCAGGTAGAATACGTTCAGGTGCATGACATAAGTTCACCTTTTTATTTTTAAAAATTGGTCGAACATATTGATCAATTGTTCCTGGAGAAATCGTTGATTCTACAATAATCAACGCTCCTTCTAAACAATGTTCACTGATTGCAGTCAGTGCACTGACTAAATAGGTCGGATCGATTTTTTTTGTCGTTGCTTCAAACGGTGTTGGTACAGCGACGACATAGGTCTCTACTTGTTGATATTTTGTTGTGAACTGTATCCCATTAACCATTGCTTGATCATAGGCTTCTTGAAGACCCGGCTCGTCAAACGTCTTCTTTCTATTACTTAATTCAGATACTAGTTCTTGATTGATATCTGTCCCAATGATAGAATAGCCAGAATTTTGTAGTAATAACGCTGCAGGTAACCCTACGTAACCTAAACCCACAAAATTGATTGTTTTTTTGTCCATGTTTCCATCTCCTTATTTTGTTTTCCAAGAAAGAAGTATACTGTCAAAAGCCCCCAAAGGATGTTCAATCCTCGGTTTTATATAGTGAAACAAACGAACATCGGTCACTTAGTGATTTTTATTTATTGATACTTACTATGTTGAATATAGATCAACAAACACTTCTTTTGATTCCACATAAAATTTTATAGTCATTAAATGAATAAAAGGGAATCGATCCAAGCAATTCTATACTCGGATCGATTCCCTCTTCGTAGAACAAGCAACGATAAAACTATTACGATTTTATCTACAAATTCTCATTATAAGTGTTTTCAATTAAGCATTGATTGTAACTGTTTGTTGATCTAATTGTTTGCCGTAAGCATCATAAGCAACAACTTCCACAGTTTGATCTGCTTGAATTGAGAGATTACCTACATAGTAAGAAAATACGCCATCTTTGACTGAATTCCCACTAACAACACCTTGTGGTGCACCATCAATCACTAAATCAATAGATGAAACATCTCCCGTAAAGGTACCAGTGATTGAATTGCCACCTACTTTAAATGGATCAGGTGTAATGGTACCTTCTGTAACCGTTGCAGTTACTTCAGTAGCGACAGAACTAATACCATCTGAATTTACTGCTGTAATTTGATACATGTTACCTGCTCGTACTTTGCTTGATAGAATAATACTAAATGTACCATCTTCACTAACTTCACCACGACCTACTTCTTTTCCATTTAAAGTAATGACTACTGTATCACCAGCTTGTGCAGTCCCAGTGATTTTTCCAGCTCCTTCTTTAACTGCATCCACTGTTGGTTGTAGTGGGCGAGCTGCTAAGACTTTTGCATTGACCTCTTCACTTCTTGCATTCCCTTTTTTTGCCATGACAATCAATTGTGTATCTTTTGCTTGAGCCGGAATCGTCACTTCATAGGTACCATCTGCTTTGACTTCGGCTTCGCCGATAATATTTTTCAAATGATCTTTCACATAGACCGTGCTACCTGCCTCACCTGTACCTGTAACGGTTGTATCGCCAGCATAAATATCATTGACTGTTGGTGTATCAACACCATTATCGATAGTGACTTCTTTTTCATCTAGTCGTTTACCGTATTTATCGTATCCGACAACTGTGACTTTTTGACCTGCTTTGATATGGTCTCCTACATAGAAGTTAAATTGTCCATTAGCTACATTCGCTCCAGAAGTTTTACCTAATTCCACGCCATCGACAAATACAGCAATTGTAGTAACATCGCCTGTATATGTTCCTGTAATGGATAATTCTCCTAGAACATAATCATTTGGTTTTACTTGTCCGGAAGTCGCAACGACTACTTTTTTCACTGTTTCAGATTGGACATTATCATCATTTACTGCATACACTTCATAAGTTTCACCTTGTTTTGCACGATACGTACCAGTTAAAAGTTCAAATGTTCCATCAGCTTTGACTTTTCCACGACCGATTTCTTTTCCATTCACAGTGATAACAATAGTATCGCCTGCTTGGCCTTTACCTGTTACTTTTCCGGCACCATCTTTGATATCATCAACACTTGGCGCTTGTGGAAGTTGGTCGATAACTATTTTAGACACCAACTCACTGGCTTCCTCACCATCTTTTGCTAAAATTGTTAGTTCTGTACCTGCCTTTTGCGCTGGAATCGTTACTTCAAACGTACCGTCTTCCTTCACTTCAGCTTGGCCTAAAATCGTTGAACCTAATTTGACATAGACGGTTGTACCCGCTTGTCCAGTTCCTGTTACCGTTGTATCGCCAACATAAATATCATTGACTGTTGGTGTTTGAATTGTTTCTTTGTTATAGATCGTCAATTCTTTTTCATCCAAACGTTTACCATACTTATCGTACCCAACAACTGTTACGACATCCCCCATTTTAATGTTTTTTCCAACATAATAGGTGAATTGTCCATCTTTTACACTAGCTCCAGAAATCGTTCCTTTGTTCACACCATTGATAAAGACCGCAATAGAAGTGACATCGCCAGTATAGCTTCCGGTCACATTTGCGTCCCCAATCGTATAATCATCTGGATTGACTTTTCCTGCAGTGGCAATAACTTTGACATCTGTAATTTCAGAGCCTGCGTTTTCTGAATTAAAGGCTTGAACAGAGTACACATCTCCCGCTTTTGCACGATACGTGCCAGTCAAGATCTCGAATGTACCATCTTCTTTAACCGTTCCTGTGCCAACTTCTTTTCCATCAACAGTGATGACAATTTTATCGCCGGCTTTTCCTTGTCCTGTGACCTTACCTGCTCCTTCTTTGATTGGATCAACGGTGGGTTTCATGGCAGCTTCTGCGTTCACTGTCACTTTGACTGTTTTTTCTTTTCCTGATGCGGAAACAAATGTAATACTATATTCACCTGGTTTACTTGTGTCAACATTCGTTTCTTTCACTGTGACAGCTTCTTCTTTTCCGTATTTGTCAGTTGCTTTCGCTTCCGCTTTTTCAATCGCTGCTTCGTCTGTTAGATCAAACCCATAATCTACTTCAAAATCATGTGCTTCGATCGTTGCATTTTCTTCTGGCGCATCTTTGACAGTCACTTTGACTGTTTTCTCTTTTCCTGATGCAGAAACAAATGTAATACTATATTCACCTGGTTTACTTGTGTCAACATTCGTTTCTTTCACTGTGACAGCTTCTTCTTTTCCGTATTTGTCAGTTGCTTTCGCTTCCGCTTTTTCAATCGCTGCTTCGTCTGTTAGATCAAACCCATAATCTACTTCAAAATCATGTGCTTCGATCGTTGCATTTTCTTCTGGCGCATCTTTGACAGTCACTTTGACTGTTTTCTCTTTTCCTGATGCAGAAACAAATGTAATACTATATTCACCTGGTTTTGAAGTATCTACATTACTTTCTTTGACTGTGACCGCTTCTTCTTTACCATATTTGTCAGTTGCTTTTGCTTCAGCTTTTTCGATCGCCGCTTCATCGGTTAGATCAAAGCCATAATCTACTTCAAAGTCATGCGCTTCAATGGCTGGTTCTACTGTTGGATCTTTCACTGTTACTTTACGTTCTACGGTCTCAACATTGAAATCAGAATCCCAAACTGTATAAGTAACGGTATACTCGCCTGCTTTACCAGTATCAACAATACCACCGTATTTGATTTCAGAGGTTAAGTCCCCATCTTCGTTATCATACGCAGTGACACCTGAAATTGGATCAAAGCTATCTCCTACATTGATTTCCAAATCGTCTGCACCACTAATAACGGGCGCATTTCCTAGCGTTGCAACCACTTCAACTTCCATCATTTTAGTAGCTTTGTTTCCGTCACTATCAGTCACTTCATAAGTAATGAATTGTGAACCTAGTTTATCGGTATAAATTTGCCCTAAAACTTTGATTTGATCAGTAATATCGCCATCTTCATTGTCATATGCTTGTGCATAAAGTGTTGGATCAAATTTACTATTTTGTTTGATTGTTAGTTTATCTGGACTCATTACCACTGGTTTACTTGCATCACTTTGGACTGTCACAACCCGTTCTGCAGTCGCTACTTTACCATCTTTGTCATACACATAATATTTTATCGTATATTCTCCTGGAGTAGATGTATCAACAGATCCTGTATACGTTAGATTATCAGTTATATCATTTCCTTGACTATCTTGTGCAGTAACGCCTTCAAGTGGATCAAATTTCGCACGTTCATCAACTCTCACGTCATCTGCGCCCTTGATCACCGGACCATCTGTTACTTGATCAACTACATGGATCGTAACTGTTTGTTCAGTCGTATTTCCGTCCTTATCTGTTACAGATAATTTCAACTCATAATCGCCTGCTTTAGACATATTGACTCCAGAAGCATCGGCTTTGACTTGGTCCGTTAAATCACCGTCTTCTGGATCTTCAGCGGTTACGCCTAATAATGGGTTTAATGTTTCTCCTACTTGATAGGTCATATCTGTTGCATGGATGATTGGTTCGGAACCAATGATTGGTTTGTTTTTAACAGTTACTTTCACTGTTTTTTCTTTTCCTGAATCAGAAACAAATGTGATACTATATTCACCTGGTTTTGAAGTATCTACATTACTTTCCTTGACTTTGACCGCTTCTTCTTTACCGTATTTGTCGGTTGCTTTCGCACCAGCTTTTTCAATCGCCGCTTCGTCTGTTAAATCGAAACCATAGTCTACTTCAAAATCATTTGCTTCAATTGAGGAATGGTTTTCTTCAACTGTTACCAATCCCATTTCACTAGTTGATCCGTCTGATCCAAATGAAGCAGTAGCAAAAAGTGTACTTCCAACTTTATAATTATCATATTGTTTCAATTTTTCAACAGGGATTGAGAAATCACCGTTGTCATCTGATTGGACAGTTATATCAACTTGGGCTGGCTTGGTAATACGTAATTGGACAGATGCATTTGGGGATGTCTTTCCTCTTAAATCATCTCCATATATATAGGGTGTCTCAAATACTGGCGTTTCTGCTTTTACGGATTCTTTCACCGTTACTTTAACTGTTTTTTCTTTTCCTGATGCGGAAACAAATGTGATACTGTATTCACCGGGTTTGCTTGTGTCAACATTCGTTTCTTTGACTGTGACAGCTTCTTCTTTGCCGTATTTATCGGTTGCTTTTGCTTCAGCTTTTTCAATCGCTGCTTCATCGGTTAAATCAAACCCGTAATCTACTTCAAAATCATGTGCTTCGATCGTTGCGTTTTCTTCTGGTACATCTTTGACCGTTACTTTGACTGTTTTTTCTTTTCCTGATGCGGAAACAAATGTGATACTGTATTCGCCCGGCTTACTTGTATCTACATTATTTGCTTTAACTCTGACACCTTCGATATTTCCGTTGGCATTTGTAGCAGTTGCTCCCGCTTTTTCAATAGCAATCTGATCATTAAAATCTGCACCATATTCTAAGGTAAAATCATTAGCTGTAATCGACGCTTTATTTTCTGTGATTTTTGTGGATGCTACTAGACTGATTGCTTGACTATAATAATCATCTGCACTCATAAAATATAAAGTAGCACCAATTTTGTATTCAGTTAAAGCCTTTAACTGAGAAGCTGAAACTGTAAAGTTACCTGATGAGTCAGTTTCAACAGTCATATATCCACCAAAATCATTCATATCAGAAATATAAACTTTCGAGTTTGGATATGCTATACCTTTAATTTCTGTGTTATAGGCATAGCTTTCAGCTACTTTAGGTGTAGGATAATGGATCAGAGTAGTTTCTACTTCACTATAATTGGCATTTTCTATATCCCCAGATTTGACATAAAGTTTAGTACCTGGAGTATGTTTTGCAAGAGAATTTAACAAAGAACTTGATGCAGTAAAATTACCTGAAGAATCTGAATGAACAGTGACAAATTCTTCGAAGCCGTCACTATCAGAAATCACAACATCTGTATCAGGTGTCGTTTTTCCTTTCAAATCCGTTTGATAAATATATGGATTTTCAAGAACTGGTTTTTCATATTTAGCTGATTTCACAGTAATCACTACTGTTTTACTTTTTCCTGATTCGGGCGAAGTAAATGTCACATTATAATTTCCAGGTTTATTTGTATCTACATTCCCTGATACTGTTACGTTATTCGTTACATCATTGCCATATTTATCAGTTGCTTTGACTCCTGTTACTTGTTTGGCCACACTATCATTCCAGGTTGATCCGTATTCGACAGTAGCATTGTTTGCTGTAATCGTTGCTTTATCTGCTGGTGCATCTTTAACAGTCGCCACTACAGTAGTACTTTTACCTGATTCTGGTGATGTAAATGTCACGTTATAATTTCCAGGAATTTTTGTATTTACATTTCCAGAAACCTGCACATTATTTGTAACATCATTGCCATTTGCATCAGTCGCTCTTACACCAGACATTTGAATAGCAATATTGCTGTTATACGCTGATCCATAATCCAGTGTAAAATTATTAGCAGTAATTGTAGCCTTATCTTCAGTAATCTGAGTAGACACTGTGTGACTAAGCAATCCTGATACGTTATTATTAGAACCGGCTGCCCCACTCCTTATATACATAGTCTTTCCTGAAGCGTAGCCTGCTAAACTTTTTAATTGGTTTGAACTTACTGAAAAGTTACCAGACCCATCTGTAGTTGCTGTTACCCAGCCAGAAGCGAAAGACGAATCATCAGAAATGTATACTTCCGAACCAGGATAAGCGGTCCCAGTGATTGGTGAATCATAAGTGTAACTATTACTTACTTTTGGAGTACTATAATGTACATATGTCGTATCATCACTTCCAAAAAGTCCTGATGCATCGACACTTCTTACTGTAATTACATCTCCAGGTTGGATCATGTATTCAGCAACACCAATTTCAAAATTTCCAAAAAGATCTGCGTTAACCGTGGATGTTACACCCGTACTACTTTCACCTTTAAAACCAGTTACCCGAAAAAGGGGCTCACAAGTTCCTTTAATTGTTTTACTTTCTCCATAATAGTATTCTCCTGATGTAATCTTAGTATTCAAAATTCTACTACCGGAAGAATTTGTTGTTATTTGTTGTTTTTCATTAGTATTTTCTTTACTATCAGATAGTCCGCTGGTAGTTGTAGAGTTTGTCGTCACTTCATCAGCAAGAGCTAAACCTGTTCCGACAAATGTATTTGTCATCATTCCTGCTGTCATAAACATTGCCAGCAGTTGCTTTTTTCTTTTTTTAGTTAACTTTTTTTTACTCATAAATTTTCCCCCTTATAACTTCATAAAACTAGATTTTATCCAGCTGTTACATTTTAAGAGATTATTATTTGTAAAAATGTTCAGTTCTAGGTTTTTTTTAAGAACAAAATTGAACTCAACTATCTGATATAATATTTTTTAAACATATAGTTAAAAAAATCATCATAATCATGTTGAATGAAGTATAAATAATTGGTCCTTAAACGTTCTAGTAACATAAACATAATAATAGTTAGGGATAAATCAAATAAATTTTGTATCAGTATCTGGTCATGAACGATCAATCAATGTAAAAGCTTATTGATTGCTATCCAAAATTCTAAAAATAAAAAATCATTGAAGTTACTGAAAAGTTAACAAAATAATTTCTGATACTTTCTCAATCTCTTCTTACTGTAAGAATATTCTTTCACATATGTGATTGGAATTCTTCTTGATTATATTATTTTCGTCATCTAAAGCTGCAACACTAAATATCCACTTTTCTTTTTTGTTAGGTTATTAGTAACTATTCATATTAGTTAAACAGATAATCTTCTTTTTTATCTGTTCTATAAAATCGCTTCACTAAATTAAATACACCGCCGCTCCTTATGATCTAAATAATCATTTTCATAGTCCGTGAAAAGAACTTCTATCACCATTTTTTTTGTTACTATTATTGATAAGCAGTGACCACTAGGTATACTAGAATTACATTTGAAAAACAAAAAAGATTAGTTTTATCTCTTTTTAACCCGTTTCTGTTTATTCATTTGTGAAAGATCTTGTCAGGGTGTAGGTAATCTAGTGGTCAGTGCTTTTTACAGCAATAATGTAAATCGAATTTCTTTACTTCATACATAATTAAATATTTCATTTTATTCGATTTGATAAACCGTTTTGTGAAGATAATTTTACATTGTTATATGTTATTCTCTTTATAAGCTTTGGTCACTTATATTTTTATTCAATATATGAACGTATAAACATAAAAACAAACTTAATCAATGTGTTTTGAACACAAATTTTCATCCATTCGTGATTTTGCACAAATAAAATCACGTTAAAATATATGGTGACCAACAGCTTTTTACTTTTCTATTTCAATTTTTCCGAGATTATTAAATGCGAAATTATCATTGTTACCGCCTTGTAACTAATTCTAGTATGAGAAACAAATATAGCCTTTTGATTTTGTTTCTCACTTTTTTGTTTTGCTATTCAGCATCTATTTATCTCCCTAGTTCCATTCGTGACTTTTTAAACACCATTTCTTGAGTATTGAATTGGTTATTTTCCTGATACTATATGTAGTAAGCTTCGGTCACTATATTGCAACTTTATTTATAAACCCTAAACCTAGTGTCAACATGAAAGACATCGTTAAATGCGCCTTTTCTTTCATATTATTTTGTCCATTCATGAGTTTGTGAAAATAGACTTATTTCCAACAGTATAGTGGCCGATAGCTTTTTCGTATTAAAATTACTTATAGATATATAATTTTTCTATATTGGTGATTCATAAAAAAGTGCTGCTGGAAAACACAAATGTTTTCCAGCAGCACTTTTTTTAAAGGCCAATTTAATTTTTGCCTACTCAATCACCAACCCCAATCCTGCCGCAATAATGACTGCTTGTTCTTGATTGACGGTCAGTCCGCGAAGTAATTCCAATGACAGGTTGATTTGTGAGAATGTATTCGTTGTAAAATCTAATCCTTTCAGTGCCGTATTGAACCAATTTGAGCCTGAAAGTTCATTATTTTCCAATACTAGATTTTTCCAATTACTATCAAAAAAATCACTATTATTCAATTGATTATCGCTAAATCGAACGAACTTCATATTCGTATAGCTAAAAGAAGACAGATTAGCTACACATTCTTCAAAGACGCAGTCTCTTAAAAAGCTGTCAGAAAAATTGGTTCCAGTCAATTTGCATTGCTTGAAATGCACGCGATGAAAACTTGCGCCAAACCACTCTAAATTTGAAAAATCGCACTTTTCAAAAACAACATCACTACATTCAAACCGTTCCAAGCGTGATTTTTGCATCGCTAATTTTTTAATATGGCTATTTTTCAATACAGTATTCCGGGAACTAAGATAACTTTGATCTTCTCCTTCAGAAATAATACCTGTAAATGTTGTTTCGTCTTCTAAATAGAACGATCCATCAACTAATTCTGTCAGCTCTGGAGAAGCAATTTTCTTTGCCATACATTCACCCCACCTTTTTCTATTTATCATGCTATTTCTATCATAACAGAATCAAGAAAAAAGAAGATACTTTATTCGATAGATAAGCTTGCTTTAACTTCTATACTAATGAAGAACTTTTTAGCTTTGTTTTCTGTAGGAATTTGACAATGAAACAGCTTTCACCGTAAACTATAGATAACTAGTATTTTATTGATAAAATATGAGATGTATCTTTCAGGAGGCTGCTATTTTGACTAATTACCATTCCAAACCGTTTACATTCCTACGCTTGGCGTTATATACCCTTTGTAGTTTAAATCTATACTACCAATTCATCACAAATTCGATTTTTACTTGGGTGCTTTATCTACTCGCAATGGGATTTGTTGCTTATGACGTTTTTGATATGATCAAGACACGGAAATAATGGATCGATTAAACGAATTATTTTATAAATATGAAAGAATCAAGCTAAACTGGCATGTTTTAGCTTGATTCTTTTAGTTTTTATTGGTTGCTTATCTAAAGACCGAAAACTTCAAGGCTTTTAGAAACGCAGTAATCGCCGAATGTATCTAAAGTTTTTACTCAGTTTAGTGATTGGATTGTAAACCACATTCGTCCCTCTTTGATATGACTCGTCCAATACTATAAATTAGATTTCTTGTTGCTCGAAGTAATCTCGTAATCTCTCCCTTTTACTGTATAAATCTTGATAAGTAGTGACCGTGATGTCAGTCGGTTGAAGGAACGTTTTCGAAGTTTTACATTCTGGATAGTAGTATTGGATTGCTTCGAGCCACTGATGCTTCAACAATAATAAAAATTTAACGATTAATTTCTGATGGAAGTCATTTTATTTCGATTGAATATTTCTAGGAAATCCCCGTTGGCTCCAATACTATATCTATACGATCAATAAATTGATTCCTCGTGTGTTGATCTCGCTTAATTGTGTAGGATAATTGAATTCAATTTTACTTTTTCTTTAGATAATCCCCATCATTCGTTGCGATATAGCTAAGACTCCCTAATTAGCACTTGATCATGCGTTGCTGTCAAATCAAAATCAACAAAAGCTAATTATTATAGCTTTCGAATTTCTTTCATCAACCTGCTCCTTTTAACTGTTTATATTCTTCGATGATTTTGATGCCAGCGCTTGTTCCTAAACGTTCCGCCCCAGCTTCAATCATCTGTAACGCAGTGTCTAAGTCACGAATCCCTCCTGCAGCCTTCACTTTCACTGTTTCACCTACCACGCTTTTCATTAACTTGACGTCTTCTACTGTCGCACCTCCTGTACCGAAACCTGTTGATGTTTTGACATAATCAGGCTTTACTTCTTTTGCGATTTCACATACAGCGATTTTTTCTTGATCCGTTAAGTAACAATTTTCTAAAATGACTTTACTGATGATGTTACCTTTACGAGAAGAATTAACAATCGCTTTCATTTCTTCACGAATATAGCCGAAATCCCCTTCTTTTACCTTACCGATATTGATGACATAATCGATTTCGTCTGCACCATTTTTGATGACATCTTCTACTTCAAAAACCTTCGTCTCAATCGTAGTTTGTCCTAATGGAAAACCAATCGCAGCGCCCACATGGACTTCGCTATCTTCCAAAAAATCACGACATATTGCTACAGGATAAGAATTGATTGCTACCATTTTAAATCCATAGTTAGTCGCTTCCTTACAAAGTTGTTCAAATTCTGCCTTCTGAGCATCCGCTTTCAATAATGTGTGGTCTACCATATTCGCTAATCTTTTTAACTCGATCATTTATTTTCTCCGTCCTTCATTTATTTTCATTTACACTTATATACTATCCTTTAGTTTTTTTGTCAATATATAAAAAGAAATAAGAATAGAGTGTTGATCAATAGTGTTCACTTATTATTCCAATCTAAAACAAAATAATGTATCTGAGGTAAAATTAATATTCACTTTTATTGTATACCTTAGAACTGAATAAACAACGGGAACAGAAGTAACCTCTAATTATTTCTTTCGATTAAGCATTCCTCTCCCGCCCTCTGTTTCTTTCACTTTCGATTGGCACATTTTTTATTCACCGATTATTTAGTTTTCTCTTTCTTTGCATTACGCCATATCTTTGTTGTACAATATCGTTTCATTAAATAAATCAACTGACAAAGTACTGAGCGGTTCATGTTAAGACCTGTTAACTCTCTGTAAAATCATTTAACAACGTCTTCTTTTTATAAAGCAATCATACCTGAAAGCAAAACAGAATAGCAAAAGTGTTTTTTCTATAAATCAAGAATTTTTCTATTTTTATACTTAGAAGTTGTTCCCATTTGACACATACATTCCCTCAGATACGAACAAACCAACAAGCCCCTTTCAATGACGGAGGCCTATTGGTTTGTTTCTTCTTTATTATTTTACTTTTAGTCAGTACTCTTTTTCGGATGCTTGTCACCCAAGTACTGATTCTTTCTGATTGAAATAACAAGCCAGGCTGTAACGATTAAATAGCCAAGCCATAAGAAACGCCGACCACTCAAACCGTTTGTTTTTGGTAGATTCCCTTGTTTTAGTTGTGAAATATCTGCGACAAGGGTGTGTTTCTTGCTCTCGCTTCCATGTGCTTCATTGATCGTTATACCTTTTTCAGTGCTAGTGTCTTCGCCAATTCGTCCAGTGACAGTGACTTGTCCCGTTGTCGAATTTGCTATAACTACTTTAGTCTGCAAAACGTTCGAGATAATGAAGAATAGGCTCGTGATATAAAATAACTTCATACTTTTTTTCATTTGATTTATCCCTTCTTTTCTGGGATTTCAGCGATTCTTTTTTTACGCTACATTAGGAGAGAAACTCAAAACTAATTTAAACGTTGGATTTAACTCTGCTGAAGCATTGACCGGCGTAACTTTACCAGTGAAAGTAAACTTGCCTTCATTCGCCCCTTGATTTCCTTGGAGTCTGAAAAGTTCAGCTACCGTTTCTGTTGGCTTACCATCTTCAAACAAATCAATCGTATTCACTTTTAGTGAATCCACTTCAGCCATATTCGTGGGTGTATCTACGCCAGAAACTGAAGTAATCACACCAACAGCGGAATTATTCGTGATCGTATGTTCAGGTGACGAAATTGTTGTATGATTTGAGGCTGTTGTTGTGTAAAACAAAGCATTGGTTGGAATCGTCACATTGATCCATTGATCCAATTCGTCAGGATTTGGTCCAGGTGTCGTATTATCGAATTCCCCAATAATTCCCTGTACAAGGACATCTCCTGACGTCTCGCCTTTACGCCCGTCAACCACTTGCTCTGCTCCTACGATTGTCCCAGTTGCCATGATCCCTGCGATTGTTGCTGTACTTAGAAGTGCTGCTACTATTTTTTTCATCTAAATTCCCTCATTTTCTTTTTATTTTAGTTATTAACAATAATCATTACTTCCGCTTCAGTGACCCCTTGTTTTTCTTTCGTTTCAGGGTCATAGATATTAACGGTGGCTCTAGCAGGATACTCTCCTTTAGCTAGTTGTTTTTCCAATTTTACATTTTCTACGAATTGGTTCGGATAGATGGCACCAGAAGAATAAATCAGCTCGTCACTAGATATTAAAGAAATATCTACTGCAATCGGATAAACATTCGTCCCAGGATTGACTATCTCGATCGATCCTTCACTCTGTCCGTTCTCAAAGACGGCTTCTGGATTGATTTGTAATGTAAAATAATTGGCATCAGCTACTTCTTGCGCTCGTTCCGCCAATTGTTGATCAGAGGCATCGCCGACCGCTGGTAAAAGATCTGCACTGACCAATGGAACGTGATCTTTTGGTTGATTGAAATAATAGGCGAGACCACCGGCAATCAACAAAAATAGCAAAAACCACAAGAGCCATTTACGCTTATTTTTATTTTGTGCTTGGTTCGTTTCCTCCAATGGATTTACCTCCTTGATAACTATTTTTTTCTTTAAATGCGTGGAACGAATCGTAACACGATTCGGTAATTAGGTACGAGTGTGTTCTCGTAATAGCCTCCTTGGTCAATCTCAGGATTATCAATCCACCGTGGATAATTCCCATAAAATTCTCCCGATAAGGAAAGCGGTGTACGATCTCCTTCTGGTAAACGAATCAAATGTTGCTCCGGCATCGTTGCGTATAACTGTTTTTTAGTCTCTTGCGTTTGGAGATTCAAGCGCAACAATGGCTTCGTAATATCCTCATAACTAGGATCTTCCACATCACTTTCTACATAGTCAAGTGGATCTTCTCCTTCTTTCAAAAGAACGATTCCAGCAGAATCATCAATAGCAACTTGGTTGATATACGTATCGACAGCTACCGAAGATTGATTGTGGATCTCATAGGTTTGGCTCTCAAACTGGCGGTTCGATTCTTCTTCATCATACAATGATTCAAAGATCATTTTAACTGGGATCGTTACCCGCAAATGTTCAACTTTTGAGGTAAGATCGATACCGATCGTCATCTGATATGCTTTATTGCCGACTTCAAGAATAGCGTAGTAACTTCCGTCTTCTTTACTATCTAACGAAAGATCGGTCTCAATGATGCGAAAATCATTGGTCATGTCTTCTTCAGATAAGATGTTTCTTGCTTGCGCACGACTTTCTTGAAGAATGAGCGCATGTAATGCTTCAACAGTATCTATCTCGTTGATCTTAGAACGATCTAACGTAAAGTTATTGCTCCGATAATCAATACCTTTGATGACTGTTTGCTCTTCTGTCACATCCCCAGTCGTATCCCCAGAAGGCTTTGACAGTTTCATTTCGACCTTTGACTCCGTTTCGAGCCGTTCATTTTCTGCTAAGTTGATCTGGAAGGAACGAACTTTCTGTTGATTATCTTGATAGTCTCCCCAGACAATGCGAGGAGAATCTTTTTCAAGAACAACTGTATTTCCTTCTGTGTTTTTATAGGTAATCGTCAAATGATCCACCATTTCTGTGGCATGACCGTGAATCGCTACAGATTGGTCACTCACAGGGTAAAATTTGGCAATGAGTTGTTCAGGAGGAACCGGTTCCCAGATGTAAGTACCTGGATAAGTGCCATCATAGTTATTCATAAACTCGGTTGAGTTTTCAAACGCGATAACCCCCGTTTCGCTCGTTAAACTTTCTTCTAAGACCCATCTGCCTGTATATTGATCAGTTATTTCAATCTGTGGTAAATTTGTCGAATCTCCTGATAGCGTGGATGTGAAAACCGTTTTTTTTCCCAGAACGATTGTCTTTAAAGGTGTATTATTAAACATAGCTACAACCACAATGCCTCTTGCTATATCCCAATTACTGATATCTAATTTTGTTAAAGACGTTGCACCATTGAACATAAACATAGTATGACCTAAAGCTGAGGTATTCCAATTTCCTAAATCTAGTTCTGTGATTGAGCTTGCAAATTGGAACATGAAGCTCGTATTAGTTACCTTCGATGTATTCCAGCTACTTATATCCAATTGAACTAAAGAACTCGCATTTTGGAACATGCCACTCATATCTGTGACATTTGACGTATCCCAATTACGTAAATCTAATTCTCTTAGATTTGATGTATCGGAAAACATCAGCTGCATGTTTTCGACATTTGAAACATCCATTCTATCAATATTCTCGATTATTTCCAGATTTCGCAAGCCTATAAACAGACCTTGTGAATTTTTCGGTAATATCACTTGATCTTCCACGATAATTTGTTTAACCAAAGAATAGGTTTTCCAAGGTGCATCAGCTACTGCGCCAGCTTCTCCACCATATAATCTGATTGTTTCAGTTTCTTCCTCATACGACCAAGGAACCGTTCCCCATAGATTCTGTTCAGGCTCGTAGGTATAGACAACCGTTTGTTCTTCTACTCTAAAAGTTCCAGAGGCATTTTCAGGAGTCTTACTCAATTGCCAACCACTGATGCTTAATGCTTCGGTTGTGTAGGTTTGATCAACTAATCCAGTCAGCACGCTAGGATCAGCTAATTGATTCCCTTCCTCATCTTCATGCTTTACAGTAACATTTCCACCTTGAACTGGTTCAAAGACTGCACGAATCACAGAGTTTCCAGCTCCATTTTGGCTTACAGCAAGATCCTGGCTAGTTGGATGAAATATAAATATTGGACCTGAAGCGACTTCCCAACGTAAAAATCGGTAGCCGGGATTAGGAAATGCATTCATATTACCCAGAGTATCTCCTACACGGAGCCATACCACATTCGATCCTGCCGAATCAGTTCGTCTAGGATTACCGCCAGCTGGTGGACTTGCTACTAACTCTAAACGATATTCAGTCGTACGATTACTCTTTTCTGATTATTCTGACTTTTCTGGATATTCCGAAGTCGCTGTTACTTCCTGATTATCAGAAGAGCTTGAATGATCATGCGCATAGGCTAGTTGAAATGGGAGATGGGGCAAAAGTAAAACCATGATCAATAATAACTTTCCAACGGTTCGGCTAATTGTATTTATTTTCATACCACTCCTCCTAGTATTTGACCTACTGTATTATTCCAATTAGAAACTTATAGCGAACAAAGTTTAGACATTCTTTTTATTAACTGTCATTTTTTGTTGGCTCGAAGATAAATCTTTCCCAAATGTTCTGTAAGTCAACTTGCATGTTTATTACTTCACTAAGATTACATTGATTTTTTAATGAAATAAAATCATCTATTTCATTAACGTCTGAAATAAATGAAAAAAAACAGTCGCTATTTTTATTAGCAACTGTGGAAAAACATTAGTTATATGTTTTACGATAAGGATTTATTTTTCTTTCTAATCGTTGCCAATCATGTTCATTTGGAACAGCTTTTAACAAAAGAAAATCGCTCTCAATAATGTAATCCAAAAGATAACGATTGTAATTTGTTACAATCAAATCAATATGGGCGGCGTTCAATACTTCTTCTGCTAGGTAATAAAGAGGTAAAAAAACTAATGTATGTTTACTCCCAAATTGTTGACGTACACGAGTGATAATTTGTTGACACACAAAATGATCCCCTTCCAGAAGAAAGTAAATTGTTTTACTGGGTAAATAAAAATCAAAAATCAAATTACTATAAATCGTTAAGCTCACGCTTATATCTTCCATGTATTTTGTAGAAATAGTGTAGTTCTTCCTTTCTTTTTTTAAAAAACGTAAATTCCGTTGATAATTCTCATTATCTGAGCGTATGACTGCTTTTTTTATCTCTATCGCCTCTTTATTTAATACAGGTGACAATAAATCATTTATTTTTCTAGATAAAAAAAACGAACGTAAGAATGTTGTGACTTTTGGATCAATTTTTTTTGGAAAATCAAATTCTTTGAGATATCGATTGGTAAGTTGAGAAATTTCTGTGCCTACATGAAATTCTTTATAAAAATTTTTCTCTGATTCCTCTTGATCTAGGATACGTTTGCAGATAGTGACTAAATAGATCCACGCGAATTCTTCTTTTGATAATTCAACCATATAAAGTTTTTTGATGTCCTCTTTCAAAGAATGAAGGAGAGAGAAATTCTTTGCTTTGTATGCTGATTTTGCTAATTTTCTAGGAATCTCTATAGAAAAACCAAGCCCTGCACGTTTGATTGCAATATAAAAAGTATAATAAAATGCTGCCGGCGTAGTTCCAGATCCAACCTCATCTTGGCCCAGTTTATTGCTTAATTTTTTTAAAACCAACTCATGTAATTCAATATCAGGAACAAGCGTATAGGGCGTTTCTACTCCTTCATAATAAAAATCTTTAAAGAATTTCCGCAAATTAGCTTCTCGTCCTTCAATCGATAAGGGATTAGATACCCATTCTAGTCCATAACTTTTTAAAACTGTCGTTGATCGATTCAATAATCGCCGAAAGGTACTCTCTGAAAAATGATAGAAATGTGCAAGTTCATCGATATTCGACAATTTCCCTAAAAAAATATTCCCTATGATTTCAAATAAACATTCATTTTCTAATAATTTTTGTTTTCTTTCTTGGTATATCGAAGGTTTTTTTTCTTTAAAAAAGATTCCACTATTGCCTGATTCTAAACTGATACAATCATCAAAATAGTCTTTGATGTACTTGATATCATTCGCAATCGTTCGTTGTGTCACTTGGATTTTTTCGGCCACTTCTCCAATCGTAAAGAATCGTCTTCGTTCGATCATGCTCAATATTCGAAACAAACGGCTCGTCGTCCGATTACTGATAAATGCTAATTGTAAGTCTTTCAATATTTCCACCTCACCTTATCTTCCTCTCTAAATATAAATAACACAACCAAGCGGAATGATAAACTATATTGTTTCTACTTGAGAGAAAAAATAAAAGTAAAACTGGCAGTTTTTTTCGTTCTATTTTGCTTACTAAACCTTATGGTAGTTATGATTTATTCAATAATTACACAACGTCTTCTAAATGAATGCTCATACCCATTTTTATATTTTTCCCAGGATTCCAAATGACTCCTACTGTTATAAGCAGAGTTACCAACGAAGTAATTTTTCCAAATATGTAGGACTATTATTGCCAATTGATCAATCTTATTAGTTACTAATTCTCTATAATCCAAAAAAAGCTGGTTCTCCTCACATTAAAACAGCTGATTTATAACAATTTATTTATTTTTGCTTATTATCCACAAACTCAAGTTCTTGATTCTCCTCAAAAATCCATTTGCAATTATCGTTTTTTGTCGACCTTGCTTTAGTAACTTATAAAAATATGCATTAAATAAAAAAACATGCCTTTCTCCTCCGTCAGATAAACGTAGGAGAAAGGCACATAGAAAATTTCTAGATATATTTAATATTTTTTTCATACCTGAGTGAATAATTTATTGGAATCATCATGGTTTTATCCACTTCAATGGACTATCGTTCTCTTCTCTCCCAATGCCGCCAAGTCATCATTTCATGAAAGGCAATATGCACATCTAAATGCTTATTCGACGCTCCGCCATTCGCATCATCCGCCCATTTCAGCGCATACTCTGGAACCTTTGCCAATTCAGTATGCATATAGTCTCTTCCAAATCCAACAAACTGAGCATTTGGTGCTTTATCTGGTTCCTCTCCAGATAAAAACACTGTACCTGAGAGAATAATTGGTTTTCCAACATTTCGAGCATATGCTAGATGGTTTTTAGAAGCCTCTGCAATCGCATTTGCTGTCGTTCTAAAAGACATCACTACTGTCGTATTCGCTTCTTCGATCATTGCTCGATAGAGTAGTGTTTTTTTACCACGATACGTAACTGGATATCTGTCACGGTCCCACCACATTCCCGTTGACCAGTCAAAGGTTGTGTAATCTCCATATACATTCGTTGCATCAACTGCAAAATCAATCAGTTGTTGCATCATCCTTGCTTGTACGTCATATCCTTTATCCCAATAGCGCTCGCCAGTGCTATCTCTTAATTGATTCGGCTCAACATTCAAATGTACCCCAGCAAACTGTGCATCTTTTGCTATATTTTGATAAGCTAAGTACCCTTTCATCAATAAATGAAAACGATTAGGATTGTTTAACCAAGTACCATTGTTACTTAGAAGCAAATAGACATCAATTCCCTTGGCATTTGCTGCTTGAATAAAATTTTGTGTGGGGATAACTACATTAGTCGTACCATTTGAACCAAAAGTGTTACTCGGGTTTACCTCGCTTAACCTGGTTTGATTCAAATAAATCTCTGTTATCCCATTATTCTTTGCATAGTCTAAGTAACTTTCGCTATGCGCTAAATTCAAATTACTCGTATCCCACCACCACACACCTACGCGCTCAGTGGTTGGTTTGAAAAGTGATTCATCTGCTTGTACGTCCGTACTAAAAAAAGCACCAAATGTAATGACGAATAAAACCGTAACGAGTATGTGGACTAAGCTTCTTTTTTTCATTGGATTCCTTCCTCCTGTATACGTAACTTTCGATTTTAATTTTTATTTTGAATCATCTGTATCTTTGCTTGTATGAGGAATCAAAATCATCTCCTCATGCTCTTTATTCTCCTCATCTGGTGTTAATACGATATTACTTTCCGCTCTAGACACTTTATATTTTGCTTCTTCGCTAATACCAGCAGGATCTTCCCATGTCATCATGTCTTTTTCTAAACGATAATTGATTTCAAACGCCATTTCTCTTACAAACTCATCTGCTGTATCTTTTATGCTTGCCTCTGAGCTATCAATGGTAAAAGTAATAACATCATCGGAAAAAGATGCAATCATCTTATTGCCTGACCTATCCTCAAAGCCTTTCACTGTCCAATCGTTTGCTTGTAGATCCTTTACTGTGACCCCGCTCGCACAACCACTTAGAACCACAAAAGACAAGATGATCAATAGACTACCAACTACTTTTTTCATTTGACCCTCCAACATTTTTATTTCTAAAGTCCAACAATTTGAAGCAATAGTGGTAAAAAAATAAGCCATCATCCTTGAAATTTATCCTTCAAATAGTTACGGATGATGGCTCATTACCAAATTGTTTTTTTATAGAACGTTAATTATTTAATTATTAGGAAGTACCAGATCGCTGATGATACAGCTCTCTACTCGTCCTGATTTATAACATCTTACTCGTTGTTTCGTAGATTTGTTGTAATCCTTGCTTTAATATAGTCCTTACGGAGTTGGCACAACCGCTTGGAATTGCAACACCATATCAAACGTTGGAACGATCACATCTGAAGTATTTGTATTTGGAATTGCTGTTCCTGTAAATCCAAAAGTTCCGACAGGTGCTGTTCCACCTTCAGCAGCATTTTTTGTTAAAGACATGAATGATGTTGGATTACTTAGTGCTGTTCCATTTGTGACAATCGGAATAGTCGTATTCTGACCAACTACAGCTAACTCTAAAGCGGATAGACTATCTAGATTTGTTGGAGTTGCCAAACCAGTGATGTTGATGTTCACATCCCACGCTGAATTGTTCGTCACAGTATAGCTTGGTGATTCAACGACAGTATGCCCAGACTCACCAGTTGTAAAAAAGATCGCGGATGTTGGTACTGTTACGTTGATCATTTCATCTGGATTGGTCGGCGGAATCTCCCCAGGGTCTACAGTATTGTCTAAGCCAACACGTCCAGTAACTGGTATATTTCCATCTGCCTCTCCATTAAATGTGGTGGCTGCAACTGAAGCTGCTCCAGCTCCTAATAACGTACCCATCATTGCTACTGTTCCGACTATTTTTTTATACTTCTTCATCAAATTTTCTCCTCCATGTTCCATTGTTTTATTTGCAAACAAGAAATCATCGTTCGCATCATGTAACAGCTACTTCCAATTTATGCAGTTTTCACCTAAGCCTTTCGAATTATCAACCTAAGCAAAGCAAACTTATTATGATCAACCCCCACGAGTTCTGGTATTAGTGGTGGATGTAAACTTAGGATGTTGATCAAAATGAATGACGTGGTGAAAAAACAAGACGCTACAGGTGTATACTCTGCTTAGTTTGTTTATGATCATCTGGCTAGATAGCAGAAAATCTCAAAAATTGGTAGGAGCTGCTAGATGATGCGTACGATAATTTCTTGTTCGTTGTACGAAATTTGTATCGATCAGAAATTATTTATCTCTGTCCCTCTTTTTTTAAAAAAAGGAAGCGGACACTTAGTAAAATCATAAGAACACCTGCTAATTGTATCCACAAGTTCCCTTCACTTCCAGTTTTTGGCAAGTTTGCGAGTAAGCTCGGTTTACTCTGAGTTCTGTTCGGTAATCTTGATGTATCAACGACTAAAACATCTCTGTCATTTCCTTTTGTTCCATCATCTGAACCAGGAGTTGTTCCTGGTTCTTGTGGTGTATGAGTACTACCGATTTGCCCTTCTACACGCTTGAAGAATGATTGGTCTTCTGAGGCATGAACATAGTAGTTAGAACTAGCTAGAAAGATCACTCCTACAAACAATAAAAATTGTTTCAGTTTACGCATTAAGTTTCTCCTTTCATTCATTTAATTATTGATAGTGATGGAAATCTCTGCTTCCGTAATTCCTTGACGCTCATTCGTTTCTGGATCATAGATATTGATGCGTGCAACAGCTTGATACTCCCCTTTATCAAGTGATTTATCTAATTTAGCGCCAACGATTTGTTGATTTGGATGAATGGATCCAGAAGAATAGATTACTTCTTCCGAATCTGCTAAAAAGAGATCGACCGCGATTGGATACACATTACTTCCTGGATTCACGATCTCAATTGAGCCTTCCGATTCCCCATCTTCAAAAATAGCTGTCGGCGCTATTTGCAAAGTAAAATAGTTGGCATCCGCAATCTCTTGCGCGCGCTCTGCAATTTCAATGTCACTTGCATCCCTTAAACCGGGTAACAACTCCGCACTAACAACTGGAACAGGCTCATTCTCTTGATTAGTGAAATATAAAAAGACTCCACCAATAATCAATAGAAGTAATCCCAATACGATCCATTTCTTTTGCTTTTTCTTAGCCATCCATTCTTTCTCCATTTCCCCAATAAGATTATTGTTCGTTTTTCTTGATAAATACTCCTACGACAGATTTGGCACGAAACGTAAAACCAAGTTGAAAGTAGGCGTGATGTGACTACTTCCTTCTGGTAATTCTTCTGCTGTTCCTGTGAATGTGAAGGTGTTCGTTTCTTCAGTTGCTAATTCAAATAAACGAAATGCCTCTGTTTGATGGGCACTTCCTTGACTGATCAAGACATTTTCTCCTCCATCAGCAGCCACATTCAACTCTTCAATGATATCCATATTCTTCAACTCTGTAGGTTCGACTACATTTACGAAAACAGCAAAAGGTGACTCATTCCCAATCTCATAATCTGGTGAAACAATATCTCTATGCTTGGATTCAGAAGTCGTATTGAATACAGCGGATGTTGGGATTCTTATGGATAGTAGTGAATTCAATTCTTCAAAAACCGCCACCAATTTAGTATCTTCTTCTCCCATAACAAAAGTAGTTATTGCTTGATTGGTATCTGCAATCGTCCCTTCCCCACTCTCGATCCGCCAATGAGAAAAACGCCATCCTGATTCGGCTGTTGCACTGATATCAATCATTTCCCCACGTTCAACACTGGTTGAGGTAGCCGGGGAGACAGTTCCTTGTCCTTCAGCTTCAATAATTAGATTTGAAAAGGTTCTAGGTTGCCAAACCCAGGTATCTGCCATGGTTGCTCCATCGTAGTTTGCCATTAGTTGCGCACTAGTAAATACAAAACTTCCTTTTGGCTCATCCCCAGTTCCTTCACCGACATTTTGCCAATTCGGATGATGTGTTGCTGAACTAGTTAACGGAAGAAGTCCAGGGCCTCCTCCTACCATATTAAAAACGAAGCTACTTCCTAAAGTCAGTTGTTCTAACGAAATACGATCAAACATAGCCAGCATATTAGAAACTTGTCGAGTATCAAAACTGGATAAATCAAGTTTTCTTAAACTTCGAGCATCCGCAAACATTCTCCACATATCTCTAACATTGCTTGTATCAAAGTTTGATAAGTCAACTGATTCCAAACTTCGAGCATCCGCAAACATTGAATGCATTCGAGTGACTTTACTCGTATCAAAATTTGATAAATCAAGTGACTTTATATTACTAGCACTAGCGAACATCCACCACATCTCTGTGACGTTACTCGTATCAAAATTAGAAAGATCTATTTCACTAAGGCTAACACTACTAAACATACCCGACATATCAGTCACTTGACTGGTAACAAAATTAGAGACATCTAACTGGTCCACTCTTGCTAATCCACGGAACATATGACTCATATCTGTTACTTGGTGTGTTTCGAAACTAGAGACATCTAACTTTCTAAGATTTGCCAATTCAGTAAACATTTGTGCCATATTTGTGACATTACTCGTATCAAAGCTTGAGACATCTAGTTCTAGTAACCCAGATGAGCGAAGAAACATACTATTCATATCGGTCACATTACTAGTATCAAGATAGTGCATTCCTTCAATCGTTTGTAGATTGCTCAAGTAAGCAAAGAATCCTTGTCTTGTAGAATCAGCACCACCAGCATGAGGCGCAAAGTTTTTTGTTCCTCGCTGACTTCCATGCAGTACAACTGGTCCAGTTAGCACGATTCTAGTAATTGAATCACTATATGCCGTATGATTAAAATAATCCGTTGATTCGTAATTTCCTCCCACATCATTCACTTCATCAAAAATCCCTGAACCTAATGTCAGTGTCCCAGTATCATCGATCACCCACGGAATCGTACCGACTTGACCTGTATATACGGCATTTACTCCAGGTGGTAAAGCAATTCTTTCTAACTCCTCAGGTACATCTAACTCGTCTTCTGCTATCTCTGAATGATCTACTATTGACGATAGTTCTTGCTCTGGTAAAACTACTTCTGGTTGGATTTCTTCATCAATTCCTTGCACTTCTTCATTAACTTCTTCAAAAGAAGTTTCCTCATTGTTTCCAGAAATTGACTCTGGTACTTCAACATCGATTGGTTCATCGGGAACAACTAACTGATCGCTCATTAACTCATCTGATTGAATATCAGGCGCGTGAATATCGATTGCTAATACCTGTCCGATTGGCAAAAGCAAAAGCATACTTGTTGTAATTATACCCAAAGAACGTTTTTTTAATTTTGACTTTTTAGTCACTATTTTTAACCTCCCCTAACTTTTTCACCGTGTAAAATGTGATGAATGCTTAATATAACTTATTTATATTTTGGAAATATGTTTGTTGGCATACCAATAAAATTCTGCAACAAAGCGCTTTGTCGATACACAAAGTGTAGCACCTCACTAATTTTTAATCTATTTATAATTTTATTCGAATCTAGAAAAAAAGCTGCACTCAGCGGATTAAAATTATTGAGATTTTGTTCTTTTAAATCTTTTTGTCGTTATTTATTTTTCTCTCTATTTTTTTTATTTCAATTTTTTTTTTAGAATACTAAAAAAGAAGTATTCAAATATTATTTGTTCAATAATCAATTATTAAGAATAAATACTTTAGTATTTAGACATAAACAACCAAAAAAACGTTTGGTTGTTTTATCTTTGGAATTATTACAATAAAAATAAAAAGATCCCTGTTTTTTTATATTTCTTTTATTTGAATTTTTTTATGCTTTGACTCTTTATTCAAGCTTTTCATCAAAAAATCCTTCAGATCGTTGATTGATCTAAAGGATTTTTTGATATGTAACTCTTATTAAATGAGTTACTTTTTATTCAGTTTTAGGATGCGAAAGATAACTTATGTGTCTGAGACAAAAGTAAATTTTTACTTTTATTGTATATCTAAAAAGCGAATAAAAGACGAGAGTAGAAGTAACCTCTTCATACATAAGACGGAATCCACAAAAATTTAAAAAGTGATTTTCGTATATTCCGTCTTATTTCTCGAGGCTGCCCCGTATTGTCCCGTCCTACTAGTGTTTTAATACTTAATTAAATCCTCAAACAACGGATCAATAATGATGACTGTCACAAATCCAAGAACTGTAAGAACTTTCTTTAATTCTAAGTAGTCATGTGCGATTTTTGATAAACCTAGAGTTTCTAAGGTTGTTAAGGTACGATCCATCAATTGAATAGCTTGTTCCTCCTCTTGATTTAATAGTGCTAAACAGCCTTCATAAAATGGCAAAAGAACCGCCTGTTCAATATGCTCATCTTTAATGACACGGCTTTTCCAAAGAGAGAATAGCTTGGTTGCATAGTCCACTTCACCAAATAAACAAAAAACGGAAAAGATCGTAATGAATGTTTGATACAAGATATCTTTATTACCTGGGACTTTTTCAAATCGTTCACTTTTATCATTCGCCATCTTTACATACTTCCATAGAACTTCAGGTTCCAAAGACACAGCAATGCGAGAAAACAATTTTAATTCATACACGCCCCATGTCGTCGTATCAGCCAAATATTGTTTCGCCGAGTCTAAAAGATGGCTGTGCATCAAGCTAGCCTCATGCATCGGGACTCCCTTGAAATAAGATTTTTTCGTTTCATAATTGAACCGGATTATTTGCAAAAAATGATCCAGTTCCAAGGAATAATTTTCGTGATAATATGCTAGTAATTCTTCGTAGTTTTCTTGTAGTTTTTCTAATTCCTTTAATGAAGCCACATTAGTAGCGCGCATATATTTGCTAATGGCTACATGTACTGGTGAATAAGGACTTTCAGAATGCAATACAATAAATTCTTCAAACTTCACCTCAAGCTTTGACAACAAAAGGTGGAATCTTTCACAAGACATTGATAGTCGCCCATTTTCAAATTGAGATAACAATGATATTGAAAGTTGCTCATCCACTAATTCCTTTTGTAACATGCCTTTCGCTTTGCGTATCTCTTTGATTGTTTTTCCATAACTTTTCACTTAAACACCCTCTTATAATATTTTAATATAACGCTCACCTTATTTTCATTATATTCTATTCATATTATAAAGTTAATAGGCAGATACAATTAATTTGACTAATCTCAGATTAATCATTACTCAGATGTTCGTGCAATAACTACCACTTTCCAGCCATATATAAAAATACATTCGTTGCTTTACCACAACTTTCGATAATGTCGCCTTTTCTATTGACACCCGAATAATTGAATTCATAAGTGAAGACTTTTACCGCTTTGTTCTCTTCTAATATTCGGATATCCGTAGCGAAATACTTTTCATTGCTGATTTCTTGTCAAGCTGATTCAAAGTAATTTGTGATGCCATATATTTGTTTACTGATTGACTACTGGCTAGCCAAGACTAACTGACATAATGCGGATATACGCTTTCCTAGATATTTTACGTAAAATTCATAAAAAAATAAGCAATCATCTACAAAATCAACTTTTGTAAATGACAGCTTACTTTCAAATAATTGAATCGCTACAAAGCATTTAATAAAATAACGTAAAGTTCTCTAACCATAGATTTCTGTGTACTACTCACTCTCCGCCATCGCAGAAACGAATGTTCCTGGTAAAGCATAGCGACGATGGATTCTTTCATTATCACTTAGCAAGTAAGTAATATAAATATGCTCTCCACCATTTTCGATAAAGCGTTCACCATTCCCAGTGATGGATTGCCAAAAAGCTTCCTGCATATTTTTTCGATGCTCACGTTCATCCGAGCGTATATCGCGACGTTCGTTTCTTGATAAATCTCTCCAATCACGTCCTGTAACCGAGCGAGTACCAATGATTTGATGATGCAAGTTGATCGTATCTTGGATCATTTGATCATCTGTTGAAAAGTCATTGCCTTTCATCTGACCCTCATGACTGACATAGATTCCTTCCACTTGAGATACTGCCGGCACATGATTCGTATAGGTACGTACACCGAAATTCGTCACTAACAGCATCACACCATATAAACTAAGAACGATGCCCATCATCGGCATCAACCATTTCACTTCAGTAATCACATTGAATGTTTTTTTCACAATCATTTGAGCAATCACAAAAGTAAAAGAAAAGCCAATCACAAAACCATAATACATAAACCAGCGACCGCTAAAGAAATCCATTAAATACGCACCCATAGCAAGCATTCCTGCTACTGACAACAAGAAAATCAGCAGATGTTTAAAGTTAGTGAAAACAATTGGTTCTTCCGTTTTTTCCACTTTCCGTTGCGTAAAACTAAGATACGCTAAAAATAGGATAACTAGCGTCATACTGATGTAAATCAGTAAAAAGATCGGTTGAGCATTCTGCCCAAAACTCCAAAACCATGCGATCGGATTGCTATAAGTGAAGATCACTTGACTGTCTAAAGGATTTACTGGTACATAGCCAAACACATACATCGCAGCGATTGTTTGGATCAAGCGATGAATCAGTGTTGGAATAAATGGGAAAATCGCAAACAAAAGACTGGCAATCACCCAATTTCCACTCACTGTTACCGCAAGGAGAAAAAGTGAAAAATAAAAAGTAACGATGATCAGGCTGCGTAAAAAGAACATCGCAACTACTGAAAAAGTATTGATCACTTCGCCACTGACGATCCCCCTTGAAAATAACGCAGTCGGAAATTCCAAGACATCTACTGAACCAGAATAACGAACACGAATCAACAGCAATGCACTCATCGCTAACAATGGAAGAACCATAACAAGCCAGCCACTTAGTGCGGAAGTCCAAAACAATTGGTTTTTGTTATCTGAAAAAGACGAATAGGCGCTCATTGCTTTTGAATCAAATAAATGTGAAAACAGAAGTAATATAACGACAACGGGGATCATGATCATTGAAACCAACATGATTGGTTGCCTCATCGCCAAAAGATCGATCATTCTTTGCGCTCGGACAACTGAATCGGCTCCTCCTGTTTGTAAAAATATTGGTAATAATAAAGCTAACCCATAGCCTAAAAATGTCAAAAGCATCATTGGCCAGATACGTTTCATTTGTTCTTTCATTAACGGCGTACTAATTACGGACTTCATCCAATGCCCCCTCTGTTTCGTAGATAAAGATTTCTTCTAGTGTCATTGGTACAAGTTCATAGACCAATGGTTCAAAGCTTTCGATATGTTGAGCGATTTCTTCCTCTTTCCCGCGTACGACTAATAGATCGGTACTGCCAAGCTCTTCCATATAAAGAACCTCTAAGCCGTCATAAGGATAATGATTCATCATAAAGTCTTGTGGAAATGCTACTTGGATCTTATGGGTATTTGCCTTTAGCTCATCCAATTCTCTTTCAATGACCAATTGGCCATTTTTGATGATCCCGATCGTATCACACAAGCCATCCATTTCTCGCATATTATGCGAAGTGATCAACACCGTCATTTCTCGATTCGCTACATCTTCAATGATCATTTTCACTACTTGTTTGCGAACCAATGGATCTAACCCATCGATGGTTTCATCTAACAGCAATACATCTGGCATTGTAGAAATATCAAAAATAAAGCCCACTTGTTTTTGCATGCCTCTTGAGAATGTGTTGATTTTTTTATTTTCATTTAGTTGGAACACTGCGACCAACTCTTGGTAGCGGTCATTATTCCAAGTTTGTTGGTATTTATTTTTAAAGAAACGCTGGAGCATTTTCATTGTATAGTCGGGCAAGAAATACATCTCCTCCGGCATATAACCGATCACCTTTTGATGTGCTTTATCATAGGCTGGTAACCCATCGATCCGAGCAATCCCACTATCCGGCCGCAAAAGCCCAGCTAAGTGCCTAAGTGTGGTTGTTTTACCTGAACCATTCGTTCCTACAAGTCCATAGATCGAACCTTTTTTGACATTCATGGTCAGCCCAGCTAACGCCATCGTATCGTCCATTTTCTTTTTCAACTGTTCTACCTGGATAAATGACTTTTGTCCCATCCCGATAAGTTGCTCGATTTCTTCTTTATTGCCACCATTTTCTAGCAACAATTGTAGATCGGCATGGATTCGACTATACAACGTTTTTATTGGTTCTTGATCCTTTTCTTCAGAGGACGTTCGAACAAACCATTCCGTTCCCCCTTCAGATTCAAAATAGCTCTGATTCTCTAGCTCTAAATAAGCTTTCAATACTGTATTCGGGTTAACCGTCAACATCTTAGCCAACTCAGAGGTACTAGGTACCTCTGAGCCAGGGCTAAGAACCCCTGTATCGATCAAACGCTTAAAATTATCTATTAGTTGATTGTATATTGCTTTACGATTTTTAAAATCGATTTGAAACATAATCGACACCTCCGCTTAATTTCTAAGAAGCAAACTGGCTATTGTAGATTTCACTGTACATACTGCCTTTTTGCAATAACGTTTTATGATCGCCAACTTCGACGACATTCCCTTCCTTCATGACTAAAATCACATCTGCGTTTTTGATCGTTGAAAGGCGATGCGCAATCACGAAGCTGGTTTTTCCTTTCATCAGATTATCCATTGCTTTTTGGATTTCTAATTCTGTTCTCGTATCGATACTCGACGTTGCTTCATCTAATAAAAGCATTGGCGGATTGGTCAATATCGCTCGTGCAATACATAGAAGCTGTTTTTCTCCTTGAGATAAAGACGCATTCTCATCATTCATGACCGTATCGTAGCCGTTTGGCAACGTGCGGATAAAGTGATCGGCACGTGCCATTCTTGCTGCATTCACGATCTCAGACTTCGAGGCACGATGACGCCCATAAGCAATATTCTCGCTGACTGTTCCTTCAAACATCCATGAATCTTGCAGAACCATGCCAAATAGTGAACGTAAATAATGACGACTCATTTTTTTGACGTCCACACCATCGACTTTGATTGCTCCTGCATTGGTTTCATAAAAGCGCATCAATAGGTTGATCATTGTTGTTTTCCCAGCTCCAGTTGGGCCAACGATTGCCACCTTTTGTCCAGCCTTCACTTCAAAATCGACACCATCCATCAATAGTTCTTTTCCATAGCCAAATTGGACATTTTCAAAAGAAATATTTCCTTTTGGTGCTTTGATTCTTCTGTTTGTTTGCGTATCTTCTTCCATTTCCTCTTCATCGATAATCTCAAACACTCGTTCCGCAGAAGCAATGGCAGATTGTAGCGAGTTGAATAAATACGAAGCTTCAGTCAAAGGCTCTTGAGACATTTGGATATACTGGAAAAACGATAAGATTTGTCCAACCGAGATTCTTCCTCGAATAACAAAACTAGCACCTAATCCAGCAATCACCACATACCCGATTTGGTTGAATAGTCGAATGATCGGCATGATCGCAAACATAATGAATTGCGCTTTTTTATCATCTTGATACAATTGATCAATTGAATTCTTCGTTTGCCCAATGACTTCTTTCTCTAAGTTAAAGGCTTTTATTTCTACCTGCCCTGAAAAATACTCTTCAATTTTCGTATTGAATATTCCTACAGAACGTTGACGATCTGTAAAAATCTCATTACTTTTTACCCCAACGAGCATAGTGATGACTAAACCGATCACTATCGCTCCGACACCAATCAATGTCAACGTTCGGTCAATGCGAATCATTAAAATAACCGCACCAACAATGGTGATTGCCGAAGTAAACAAGCGCATGATCGCATCTCTTAAAATTTCATTCACACGCTCCAAGTCGTTGGTTACGCGGCTTAAAACTTCACCTTTTTGATTTGTATCATAAAACTTCAACGGTACTTTTGTTAACTTTTCACTGATTTGTTCTCTTAAACTCAACACCAATTTTTGAGATACCGAAGCCATCGCATACTCTTGATAATAAGAGAAGACCGAACTTAATATATAAACCCCGATCAATAAGAGGATTGATTCAGCTAATCGACGAAAATCAATAGCAATCGCTGCTCCTTCGGTAAATGACAATTCAACACCTTCAAAAATGATATTGATGGCATCCGCAAATATATTCGGCGCCCATAGATTTAGCAAGACACCAAAGATAGCAAATAGAAAAGCGATCATCATTAGCCATTTTTGCGGCGCCAATGCTTTGATCAACCGTCCTAACGTTTTTTTACTATTTTTCGCATGTTCAACGGAGATGGCTCCTCCACCATCCATCACGTCATACGTATTATTGTTCTCTGAGCTCATTTGCTAGCTCCTCCTCACTCAGCTGAGATTTAGCAATCTCGAAATATGCACCGCAATTTTCTAATAACTCTCTGTGCGTTCCTTTACCAACAACCTTACCTTCATCTAAAACGATGATCTGATCTGCCTCTTTGATTGAAGTGATCCGTTGAGCGATCACAACCATCACCGATTTCTTTGTCGCATCCTTTAAAGACCGTCTTAATGCGGCATCTGTTTTATAATCCAATGCAGAGAAGCTATCATCAAACACATAGATCGCTGGTTTTTTCATGATCATTCGTGCAATGGACAACCTTTGTCTTTGACCACCTGAGAAATTCTTTCCTCCTTGCACAACTGTTGATTCATATTTTTCTGGAAGTTCATTGATAAAACTTTCTGCTTGAGCAATCGTTGCTGCCTGTTTCATATCTCTTAATGAAGCATGCGGATTGCCATGTTTTAAATTTTCTGCAATCGTACCACTGAATAAGAAGGCTTTTTGTGGCACAAATCCAATTTTGCTGCGTAATTCTTCTTGTGGTAAATCTTTGACATTCATCCCATTTAACGTGATTTTTCCACCAGAAGCCTCAAGTAATCGTGGAATCAATTTCGCCACCGTACTCTTACCCGAACCAGTTCCGCCAATGATTGCCGTCGTCGTACCTTGCTCACAAACAAAGTTTAAGTTTTGTAACACTGGATTTTCTGCATCGCGATAAGAAAAGCTAACGTTTTTAAATTCTAAACGTAAATCAGCACGTCCATTCAAGTGCGCCTCACCATCAGTGATCTCAGGACGATATTCTAAAACTTCAAGAATACGATTCGCACATACCTTTGCTCTTGGCAAGTTGATTGCTGAAAAGACAGCCATCAATAAATACATCAAAATATTCATTGCATACTCAATGATCGCCATGATATCACCGATCGCCATATTCCCTGAATCTACCCTCATACCACCAAACCACATAATTGCCACAGTAGAAAGAGACATGACCAACATAACGATCGGCATCATCACTGCGAATAATCGATTGATCTTGATATTCAAATTCGCAAAATCAATAAACGAAGCATCCATCCGCTCTTTCTCAAGCTTTGTCCGATTGAACGCTCGCACTACCCGAATCCCTGACAAATACTGCCCGACGATCCCATTGATCTTATCCAAGCCAACCTGTGTTTTCTCAAAAAGCGGAAAAATCTTCAAGGTAACCCAACCAAATACAATTGTGAAGATGACAGCTGTGATCAAGATGATCAACGCCATGTAACCATCTCTTATGTAGGCCAATATCAACCCAACAATCATGACAAAAGGCGCAGGGATCATCGTCTCAAAAAACATACTGATCGTCGATTGTAACTGTTCGATATCATTCGTTGCTCGTGTAATCAACGAAGACCCGCTAAAATGCTTGAAATCCTGGTATGACAACTTTTGTGTATGTTTGAACAAACGATCGCGGATATTTTTAGAAAAAGTCGTCGCCACCTCAGCGGAGTAGTACGTGGCTAAGATCGAGAAAATACCTGTCAGTATCGCCACCCCCCACATGATTGCTCCTGTCGTTTGTACATAATCCATATCTTGCATGACAACCCCTTCATTGATGATATCAGCCGTCAATGTAGGTAAATATAAAGTTCCCAACATTTGTAGTGTGATGAATAGGAGTAACAAACCTACTTTTACTTTACTTAAATGTGCCGTTTTAAATAGTTTTAGCACTGTGATCTCTCCTTTACTTCTTTCAATCTTTTTGTTTCAACTCAAAACTCATCTTCTTTTATCTATCTCATTTCTTAAACCTCTTATCTTTCTGGTGTTATAGCACATAAATAAGTATATAGTCTCCTATAATAGGAGGGTCAACAGTTATTTGAAATATTTTTTTCAGTGAGTAAAAGAATCTGGACGAAGAGGTTTTAGAGGTGATAACACTGTTATAAAACTAGGAAGACATGGTAGAATTTTTTTTAAGAATAAAAAAAGAACCAAAAGTAGATAACTACTTTTGATTCTCAGTTTATTATTTTAAATAAAGGGTTTTAGGTATCTATTTCAGAACACTTGAAATAAAAAATTAAACGTTATAATAAAGCGGAATTATACTATAATCTACATTTTAGGAGCTCACGGGAATATGAAAAACAAAGTAATTTTAGGGATTGTTAGCTTGTTTTTTTTATTGACATTAACAAGTTGCAAATCTGCAAGTAACACTGACAAAAACGTTACAGTAATAACTAGTACAGTAACCACTGATAATAAATCATCAGAATCATCCTCTGCCAAATCAGAACCAGAGAACGAATCATCAAATGACACTTCAACACTCCATGGACTAAACGATCCGGTCACAATCTACTTAGCCGGAAAACCAGCAGTTACGATCGAAATTCTTAATGCCAGCGCCCAACCAGATGAGGTCATTCGACAACAAGCCTACTTAGCTCAAAAATTAGACACTGTCATCAGACTTGATATTCGCATGACAAACCATTCATTTAATGATTTTAATGATGGTTCGCAGTTTTATAGAAACTTTGATTTAGTTACAGAAGATGGCATTAATGTATATCCTACGCTACAATACCAACCCAGCGGTCAGCCAGAAACGGCCCCTTTAAAATTAGGGACCACAGGCGTTGTCCAATCTTACTTTTTACTAGACGGAGATGTGAAAAATACTAACGTTCAAGAAATCAATATCGAGTACTATTACGTGCGTGATTTAGTCAACCAAAATAGTCAAGATTTTAGTTCAATAAAATTTAAGCTTCCAGTTACACATTAACTTTATCAATAAAATCTCACTTAAGTTAACAATTATAAAAATACTAAAGATCACTGGGTAAGATATTTGACGGAACATCTTACCCATTGATCTTAGTTTGTTTTAGTTGTTGACTGTAGAATGTTTTCAACTAGTTTATCGCATAAATTTTATTAAAAGCAACCACTAGATAACTTGGCTTAAAATGGTAGATCATCCTCGCTAATGTCAATTTTTTGCCCATCAAACGGATTTTGGGAAGCCTTAAACCCACTTTTGTTCGTAGTTGTCCCACGTTGTTCAAAAGTGCTTGTTCTTTGTTCAGCTTGAGATTGATTTTGATGCATACGGCTTTCTGTCGCTGCTTTACTTTCTAATAGTTGGAAGTTATCAGCCACAACTTCTGTCACATACACGCGTTGGCCTTGCTGGTTGTCATAACTTCGAGTTTGAATTCGTCCAACAACACCGATCAAACTACCTTTTTTAGCTAACGTGGCGATTGTTTCCGCTGATTTCCGCCAAATCACGCAATTGATAAAATCGGCTTCTCGATTGCCGTTTTGATTCGTGAAATTGCGGTTGACAGCTAGCGTAAAAGTGGCGACTGCGGTAGCACTAGCGGTATAACGTAAATCGGGATCTTTAGTTAATCGTCCTACTAAGGTTACATTATTGATCATCCTTCTCTCTCCAATTCCTGATTTATTTGTTGGAATCTTTTCAACTATTGTTTTCTTTCTTGATTTTCAATTTTAATCATGCTTTTCATTAGGTGATCGATTTCGTTGACTGTCTCTGTAAATGAAATAGATTTCGCAAACGTATTAACTGAGCGATATTTTTCCCATTGTTTTTCTAAATAGTCGTTTCCTCTGATTTTTTCCATTTCTCTTTCATAATAAAAGGACAAAGGTTTGGTATCTCCGCGTTTTGTGAATGTATTTCGAACACTTTTGTATAACTCTTTCGTAACAATATTTTCTAGTTTTGGAATCGTAAACAAGTCATAGTAATCTTTTGCTCTCGAATTATCTGTACCAAAACTGAACGTAGCACTTAGCTTTTCTGCAATGATTTGTTCTGTTGGATAAGCTGGGATCTCCACTTTTTTATCTTCAAACATTAATTGGTGATAGTGTGTATCTACTGCAGGATAAATAGAATCACCTGTTGTCACATCCATTTTAAATGGCACACGTACTTTTTCTAAATTAGCCACTAACTTAATCTGAAACCCAGGATAAAAATCCGCTTCTCTTGTTTCCTTCATTCCTTGAATAGAGAAAACGATCCCATCTTTCGTGGGTTTTCTAGTTAAATCATTAAGAATAATCTGCAATTTTTCTTCAGTTAATTTGCTATTTCTAAATGTCGTATCGATATCAATGGTTGTCCTTCTATCGATTCCATATTTTGATCCTAATAAAAAGCCACCCTTTAAAATAAAGTCATTTTTGTACTTTGATTCAGAAATTTGTTCAATTAAACGATCCATCATAAAATGCCGTTGCACTAACTGTGCATTCAATCCTGTACTCTTTGCTAAATTTCTGGTTTTTGCTGCAAATTGTGTTGGTGTCATTTTTTTCCTCCATCAATACAAGCTTTGCATATGGTATTTCATTTCTTTTTCTACATGTAGTTTTGTCATGTAATCTCTTAATTTACTTGGATTTCTCATTGGGTCTTGCATGTAATCTTTTAACGCTTCTAATTTCATTTCGTATTCAATTTCGTATCTCGGATTCCAAATATCACAAAGTGTACGCTCTTTATCATACATATTGATAGGATTCCCTTGAAAGGAAGTTCCCTCTACTTTTCCTAGCTCATAAAATTCTTTCTTCACAAAATGAAACTGTAACTGCTGTTCTCTTGTAATTGAACGATCCACGTTATAGCCATGGGGAAAAGTTAAATGAATGAATTTTGGCATATTCGTAGAAAGCTGGTAAATATCTAAGGTCGTTTCATGAGAAAAGATTCCTCTGGAAAATCTTTGCTGAAGCCAAAATAAATCATCTATTCCATGACCATCCTCTACATAATAACCACGATCAACTTTGATCAATTTTCTTTGATTCACCAATCTTTGTACAGTTGTTGCTGCGATTCCTAATTTTCTAGCTTCCTTCATCGATAAATTTCCATCCCGAATAGCCAGCAATTCTTTCAGTTTATCTTGCATTTACTTATCCCCCTTTGTTACAAATACACTACATCAAATATATCATGTTAGTGTATTTGTAACAAGATTGGGGTCTATTGAACGAATTCAATTTCTTTTTGAATCTGCTGTTGGATTTTCAATTACTATAGCCTTAACTTATTCACCCACACTTTCTCCTATTCTGAACGAATTTTTGCTTTTAGATCTTCGTTATTTTGTTCTTTATAAGTTGTATTTCTCATGATTATTCCTCCGTAAATGCTAATTAGTTTTGCGCTTCGTTTTTTCTTTTTTAATTAGTGGTCTTTTAAAATAACAATTGCTTCAAATTACAAATTTTTGGTCCTTCTCACTAGTTAGATTTCTCGAGAATCCTGAATGTTTCCGTCCAGCTCCATAACTGTGCGTTTCTTTTTTCCAGGATTCTTTTTAGACTAGTTTTTACTAATATACGCATTTTTCTTTCCATTTACTTCTCAATCCCCTCAAATTTAGTGCCAAAATCACCAAGCAGTTCTCAAGTGACACTCCTTGCCTCCAAAACGATAGAACGCGACTGCGTCTACTTTAGTTTCATTGCCTGATAAAACATTTATAATTTCCGGTGATATTTTTGTTGACTTTTCAACAAAGAACCTTTACTCTGGATGAAATTATAGAAAATTCAACAATTTAAATGGAGTGAGAAAATTTGATCAATCTAGAGGAAACATTTAAACATGCAAATATTGACTTTGAGTTATATCATCACCGAGCGATTTATACGAATGAGGATGCACTGGTTGTAAAAGCAGAACAAGGTTTCAATGGGACAGAGACAAAAAGTTTGTATTTAAAGAACAAACAAGACAATCACTATATCTTTTTGACGTTCACTACGAAAAGAAGTGATTTTAAAAAATTAAGTAAACTTGTAGGAAAAAGGCTTTCTGTTGTCTCCGCTGAAACGATGGAGGAAACAACTGGGCAAAAACCGGGAGCCGTCTCCCCTTTTGGCTATGAGACACAAGTGCCTGTGATAATTGATGAAGCGTTGCTTTCACATGAAAAGCTTGTGTTTGCGCCTGGTCGCCCAGATCAAACGATGGTTGTAAAAGTTGCTGATCTAGACAAAATTATTAAGACGCTTGATTTAGAAACTTATTTACTACCAATGGAGGAATAGCTATGTCTGAAATATTAAGAGAAATTGGTGTGATTTCGCGAGCATTGTCTTATATCAGCAATGTGGAATTTAAGGATATTCATCTTAATAAAGACCAATATTTGTACTTAACGAGGATCTACGAAAATCCAGGTATTATTAATGATTCTTTAGCTGAGTTAGTCAAACAAGATCGGACGACTGTTTCAAAGTCAGTGGGGAAGCTTGAGAAGGAAAAATTAATAAGAAAAGCAGTTGATCCCGACAACAAAAAAATTCGTAAGCTATATACAACAGATAAGGCAGAAGAGCTTTATAATTACTTGAAACGAGAAGAAACATATTCAGAAAAGGCCGCTTTAGCAGGATTATCCTTAGAAGAGAAAGAAATGTTGTTACAGACTTTAAGAAAAGTAAGCAAGAATGTTGATGATGAATGGCATGTTGTAAAAAATGGGGACAGACGGATTTATTAGAGGAAGAATAAAATTAGGCTAAACATAATGAATGAAACATACTTTAAAATCGTAAGCATTCAAGCAGAAGCATATCTACAATGACAAAAGCTCATAATGTATTAAAGAAACACTGTGTAAACATAATTAAAGTTTAGACATAAAATTATTTTTAGGCAACTATAGATAAGAGAGTAGGACAAGTATCAGATTTCTTCTGATTATTGTCCTACTCTCTTATCTATGGAAAAAAAGACATTATTCTAAGGAAAGCGAGCATAAGATTAACCCCATTATTCAGTTTCTTTCAAAGAAGCTAATAATCTATACTGTCGTTCATAATATAGACATAAAAAAATTGCGCTTTCTTATTACATTGATACAATAAGTTAAAAGGACGTATTATTTTATGAAGAGTTTTGAATCTATTATAACGAGGATCCGCCCTCGTTTTCACTACTATATGGCTCGAATAGCGGAGCGAGTCGAAAAGGAGGATTTTATGTCGGTTTTAATTGAGAATATGACTATAAAAAGAGGGAGAAAAAAAATAATTGATGGTCTAGGTTTGTCAATTATGGATGGCGAAATAGTCGCATTAGTTGCTCCAAATGGTACAGGTAAAACAACTTTATTAAACGGAATAGCACACTTATTACCAGTTACATATAGAAAACTAGAAATTAATAGCTTTTCACCTCATTCATTAAACTTTAACCGCTCGTTTTTCTATTTAGAGAGTTCCAATAATTTGTTTGAGCATTTAACTATTTTAGATCACTTATTATTGATTAAGAAAAATTGGCAGAGCAAAATTGCTATAGATGAAGTAATTAGTCTTTTAAAAATCCATAAGTATCAAACTCTTCCTATAAAAAAAATGTCTCTAGGTATGAAACAGCATGCATTATTAGCAACATATTTGATTAGTGATGCACCAGTTTTATTATTTGATGAACCTCTAAATGGTTTGGATCCTGGTAGTATAGAACTTACTAATACAATCATTCAAAATTTAGCATATAAAAAGAAAATAATTCTTTTTTCATCTCATGACATTGCTAATATTCAAGCAATCTGTAATAGAGTTCTATTTTTAAAAAACGGAAAAATAGCAAGAGATACGAAAAATATGAACGAAATATTGGCACTCTACAAACAATTATATGGAGGATAAAATATGAATGTACTTAAATTTGAATGTATAAATCTAATAAAGAATAAGATAAATTACTTACCATTTATAATTCTAACGCTCTTATTGTTGATACCTTTAATTTTTCATAGGGAAAGTCCCTGGAGTGAGGTAGATGAATTACAAGCAAATCAGTTAGCTAATGAGCAGACTATTGATGCAATAAAAGATGACGATACGGCCGTCGAAACTATAGAGGATCTAAAAATCGCGAACAAAAATATGGAAGCAGTAATCTCAGCGTTACAGTCACAAGACTCAAACAAGATTGTCGAAAGCAAATATACTTTTGAAAAAAAGAACTTGGAAGATATGTTATCCGGCAAATTAGTTGGAATACCTATTATTGAACAAAAAAAAGTCGTTTCTAAATTAGAATATTTACATAAAAATCGTTATCCGATTGTTTCCTTAGAAAGTACTAAGATACTTCCTTTAGCAAATTATTACGAACTTATTTTTTCTGGTGCAATCCCCAGTATCTTATATCTCTCAATTTCTGCCATCCTTATTGCAACAATCACTTCGTATGAGAAAAGAAAACAATACATTGCTTTAATTAATATACTGCCTAAAAAACCAGTTTCTAAAAATATGGCACGTCTTTTTTCTTATTTTCTATTTTCTTTATTGAGTGTTCTCTTACCTTTAGTAATGGTCTCTTTGATTGTTGCTATAAAAAATGGTATAGGTAACTTTGATTATCCAATCGCAACTATCATTAATAATGATGTAACTATATTACCCATATCCACCTTTTTCTATCAAAATATCATTTTTATTATTTTGTGGATTTTACTTTTGGTTTTAATTAGTTTCTTTTTATCTATATTCACGGGTAATTATTTGGTTAATGTGGGTGGTGTTTTGCTGTTTCTTTTAGTTACAAATTACAATATTTCACCGGAAGGAACAAATCAAAATAATTTAATACAATATTTCCCAACATCTTATGTTGATTTTCAACAAGTAATTTTAGGTGGAACAGGATTTGAACCATTAAAATCAGTAAATATAACTTTTATCAATGGAGTTGGGACACTTGTTACTGTTAATCTATTTCTGATGCTAATAACTGTTTTCATTTTGATTAAGAAAAAACACTATTAGAACACAGATACTTTATAAAAATAGAATTTGTTAGTCTTATTTTAAAAATAAAAAAAGGACAAGTGATACAAAGCCTGCTTATTTTAAAACATTTCAAAAAATCATTATTATATGTAAAAAGTAGGATGCTGTTGTTCAAACAATTGCATCCTACTTGCTAACTCATGTCTTCATGATTTACATAAGGTTAGATTTATTCTATTTTTTATCTATCTGTCTAAAAGCAACTCCCCTAGTTGATTTTAGTGTGGGTGATGGTTATTTACTGTTTTGCCTTACGGACTTGGTACAACCGCTTGGAATTGGAGAACCATATCAAATGTTGGTGTAATCACATCTGCCGTATTTGTATTTGGAATTGCAGTTCCCACAAAATTAAAGTTTCCTACTGGATTTGTTCCGCCAACAGCAGCATTTCTTGTTAATGACATAAATGCAGCAGAGTTGTTTAATGGTGCACCCGTTTCTACAATTGGCACCATGCTAGATTCTCCCCCTACATCTACTGATAATGCTAAGGAATCTAAACTTCGGAACTCTACAGGATTTGCTAGTTCAGTCACATTGATATTTACATCCCAAGCTGAATTGTTTGTCACAGTATAGTTTGGAGATTCAATTTCGGTATGCCTAGATGCTCCGGTTGTAAAGAAGACAGCCGATGTTGGCACTGTTACGTTGATCATTTCATCTGGATTTGTCGGCGGATTGACACCAGGATCTACAGTATTATCTAAACCAACTCTTCCTGTAACTGGTACTTCTCCAGTTGGTTGACCATTGAATGTCGTGGCTGCAACAGACATAGCCCCTGCTCCTAATAATGTGCCCATCATTGCAACTGTACTGAATAATTTAGTATATTTCTTCATTTTATTTTCTCCTCCATATTCCATTGTTTTATTTGCAAACAAGAAATCATCGTTCGCATCATGTAACAGCTACTACCCATTTATGCAGTTTTTTTCCTAACCATTAGAATTCTTTATCCGTCTAAGCAAAGTAATTTTATCTTGACCAACAGACACTAAGCTGTGGTATTTATGATGGGTACAGTCTTAGGATATTGATCAAATAGGTGATGCGTTGAAAAAACAAGACATTTTAGGCGGCTATTTTACTTAGTTTGTTAGAACTCTTCTGAGTAGATAGCAAACATTGTCAAAAAATTGGTAGAAGCTGCTAGATGATACGTACGATCATTTCAAGTTCATTGTTCTGAATTTGAATCCTTTTGTTTTAATATATAGATAATCATTTTCTTTCTAACTGTTCAAAACGGCTTTATCTCTGCGTCTCTTTCTTCAAAAAAAGGAATTTGATACTTAGTAAAACCAAAAGAATACCAGTTAACTGAACCCATAAATTACCTTCACTGCCTGTTTTCGGCAAATTTGCGAGTAAGCTTGGATTATTCTGTGTTCGATTCGGTAATCTAGATGTATCTACGACCAAAACATTGCTGTTATTTCCATTTATTCCATTATCTGCCTCTGGCCCAACACTTGTTTCCGACCCTGATTCTGGTAGTGTCTGGACACTTCCGACTTGCCCTTCCACGCGCTTGAAGAATGATCGATTTTCTGAAGCATGTACAAAATAGCTAGAACTTGTTAAAAAGATAACACCTACAATCAATAAAAATTGTTTTACTTTACGCATTAAATTCCTCCTTTCTTTCGATAAGCATTCGCAGTGTTTAATTTTGGATAGTGATAGAAATCTCTGCTTCTGTTATTCCTTGACGTTCATTCGTCTCTGGATCGTAGATATTGATACGTGCAATCCCTTGATACTCCCCTTTTTCCAGTGATTTATCTAGTTTGGCACCAACAATTTGCTGATTTGGGTAGATAGCGCCTGAAGAGTAAATGACTTCTCCTGTTTCCGCCAATGTGAGATCTACCGCGATTGGGTAGACATTGGTTCCAGGATTGACAATTTCGATCGATCCTTCTGATTCTCCATTTTCAAAAACAGCAAAAGGTGCGATTTGCAAAGTAAAATAGTTGGCATCTGCAATCTCTTGCGCTCTTTTTGCAATTTCAATGTCACTTGCATCTCTTAAGCCTGGCAACAAATCTGCACTGACAATTGGCACAGGTTCGTTTTCTTGATTATTGAAATATAAAACGATGCCACCAATAATCAAAAGAAGCAATCCCAATACTATCCACTTTTTTTGATGTTTTTTCCCCATATGTCTTTCTCCATTTCCCCGATAAGATTATTGTGCGATTTCTTTATAAATACTGTTGTTACAGGTTTGGTACAAAACGTAAAACCATGTTGAAGGTAGGTGTTATTTGACTTTCCTCTTCCGATAATTCTTCTGCTGTTCCTGTAAACGTGAAGACCTTAGCTTCTTCAGTTTCTAAGTCAAATAAACGGAAAGGATCTATATGATGGATATTCCCTTTATTGATCAATAAGTTTTCTTTCCCATCAGTAGCCACATTCAATTCTTCAATGATTTCCATGTTCGTCAATTCCGTAGGTGCTACCACATCAACAGAAACTGCAAAAGGTGACTTATTTTCGATTGCATAATCAGGCGCAACGATGTTCCTATGATGCGATTCTGAGGTCGTATTGAAGACTGCCGATGTTGGGATTCTTACGGTGATCAATGGATTTAATTCTTCAAAAACAGCCACCAATTTTGCATCTTCTTCTCCCATCGTAAAAGTAGTGGTTGATTGATCGGGATCTGCAATCGTCCCATCTCCGCTTTCGATGCACCAATGAGAAAAACGCCATCCTATTTCGGGTGTCGCGCGGATATCAATCATTTCTCCACGTTCAACACTTGTTGGTATATCAGGCAAGACTGTTCCATGACCTTCAATGTCAATGGTCAGGTTTGCGAAAATTCGAGGCTGCCAAACCCACGTATCTGCCATTGTCGCTCCATCATAGTTTGCCATCAATTGAGCGCTAGTAAATATAAAACTTCCTTTTGGTTCATCCACAGTTCCTTCTCCGACATTTTGCCAATTAGGATGATGCGTGGCTGAACCACTTAACGGAAGAAGTCCAGGGCTTCCATTAGCTAAATGAAAGATAAACTGGCTACCTAAAGTTAATTGTTCAAGCGGAACACCAATAAACATTGCTTGCATATTTGTTGCGTTACGTGTATCAAAATTAGAGAGATCTAGTTCTGTTAAGCTGCTCATCCCCATAAACATGAAGGATGTATCTGTGACATTCCTAGTATCGAAGCCGGACATATTTAATTTCGTTATACTATTCGCGTTATGAAACATAACCATCATATCTGTGACATTCCTGGTATCGAAGCCGGACATATTTAATTCTTGTACACTACTCACATTTTGGAACATAAAGGACATATTTGTGACATTTCTAGTATCGAAGCCGGACACATCTAATTCCGTTACACTACTCATACCGCCAAACATCATTTGCATGCTTGTGACATTTCTAGTATCAAAGCCAGACACATCTAGCTCTATTACATTTCTCACATTCTCAAACATACGGGACATAGTTACTATATTACTGGTATCGAAGCCGGACACATCTAATTCCTTTACACTGCTCACATTTCGAAACATTCCTTCCATACTTGTCACATTACGTGTATCAAAATTAGAAAGATCTAGTTCAGTCAAAGCGCTCATTTCCATAAACATAAAGGACATATTTGTGACATTTCTAGTATTGAAGCCGGATACATCTAATTTCGTTACACTAATGATACCGTCAAACATGCCGAACATATTCCTCACCTCACTTGTATCAAAGTGAGAGACATCTAATTCTGTTATACTTCTCACATTAAGAAACATGTGGTTCATGTTTACTACACTACTAGTGTCGAAACCGGACACATTTAGCTCTGTTACATTGTTCGCATTTCGAAACATTAATTGCATATCTGTTACACTGCTAGTATCGAAATCGGACACATCTAATTCTGTTACACTGCTCGCATAGTTAAACATAAATGACATGTCTGTTACTTTACTGGTATCAAAACCAGACACATCTAATTCTGTTATACTGCGCATACTATGAAACATACCTGCCATATCTGTTACTTTACTGGTATCAAAACCAGACACATCTAATTCTGTTATACTTCTCACATCTGCGAACATTGATCTCATGTCTGTTACATTACTTGTATCCAGACCAGACATGTCTAATTTCGTTAAATTTATTGTTCCTCTAAACATACCTGCCATATCTGTTACATTACTTGTATCAAATCCAGACACATCTAATTCTGCTATACTACTCACATCTGCGAACATTAATCTCATGTCTGTTACATTACTTGTATCCAGACCAGACATATCTAATTTCGTTAAATTTATTGTTCCTCTAAACATACGTGCCATGTACAATAAGTTACTTGTATCAAAACTAGAGACATCTAATTCTGTTACACTACTCATATTTTCGAACATCCCATGCATAGTCCATACATTTCTCGTATCTAGACTAGATACATCTAAGCTGGTCAATGCTGACATGTTCGCAAACATGTATGCCATTTCACTTAATTCACTGGTATCTAAAAACTCGATTCCTTCAATTTCTGTCACATTGGTCAAGTCGGTAAAAAAACCTCTGCGTATATCACCGTTCATATTCAAACTGCCGTTTCTACCACGCAATACGATTGGTCCAGTTAATTGCACGCGTGTAATCGCATGGCTATACATGGGATGATTGAAATAATCTGTCGCTGCATATCGTCCGCCGATATTGTTCGCCTCATCGAAAACACCAGATCCAAGGATCAGCGTCCCTTGACTATCAACCACCCAAGGAATGGAACCCAGCTGTCCGGAAAATAAAGTCCTTGCTTCTGGTGTTAACACTCGAGCAATCCCTTCATCCTGTACTTCCTCAAATATCACTTCTGTCATTAAACCGCTTTCTATTTTGGTTGGTTCGTCATCCAGTTGTGTACCATTCTCCTGTTGTTCCTTTTCTTCCACTTGTTTTTGTTCTTCTTGATCTTGTTCTAGCCCTGGTAATTCGATATATTCTTCTGTATCTAAAGTTTCATCTATCCATAGAGGATCATCTTCTACTTGTAGTTTCTTATCCTCTTCCAGAACTTTCGGAATATCCATTGAATCGATTGTCTCTCCAATATCAAATAACGAAATTTCATTTCCATCCAAGTATCTATCTTCTTCATATATGTTATTAGACATCAATTGTGCTGAAGTGGGAAAAACAGCTACGCCTCCTAATAAAACTATAATAGATAACATATTCACCAATCTTATTCGCCACATTAAATTCACCTCAATCTATATTTTTTTGGAAAAACCTTATAAAAAATCTTTTAAAACAGCGGATAATCGGGAAATCGTTGTATTTTTTTAATTATCAAAAATTATTTAAATGTGAATATCATAGCTAAAGTATAACACTAATCAAATTCTAATCAATTTATAATTTTTTCCTTTATCTGAAATTTTCTTGGACTGCGAGCCATTTATAAATTATTGCCACCTAATAAAATCATGGGGAATGTTTGGATTAAAATAACAAATAAACAAAAACGATTTTTTCTTGATATCTATAGAAACAAATTGATGATAAAATAAAAAATCCCTTTTCTAGAAAGAACGATCAACTATTTATTCCAAATCATTCAGCCTCTCTAAAAAACTTCAATAAAAAAACTGCATTTTTTTAAAGACACAGCGAATCGTTAATAAAATAACACGTAATATATCATAAACAAGCTAGTAGTATCAATAAATTCAGGAATCATATAATGTTTTAACAACACAAATCAGCAACAGTATTCTTTTTTTAGTTGACACAAAAGGATTTTACTTATATAGTTAGTTACATGAGCAGTTAACTAATCACGACAATAAAATACTAGGAGGGGCACCAATGAATATAATATCTCGAACAAAAAGTTGTAAGGTTCACCTTGGAGAACAAATGGAAAGTTGGATCGAGTAAAGACTGTAGTAGTTCAAGTAATAAGTACAGGATTTGGTAGCAACAAAATTACTCAAGCCGATTTTTATCCAGAATGGAGTGACGGTCTGATCGAGCAAAGGTACACTGCCGAATAATCTCAACTAGTGAATCTTCTTTACATCTAGCGGGAAATGTCTTAAAAAGTTCCATCGGTTATAGAGAATACTCTCTTAATAAAATGGATTCGCCATGCGAAAAAACATCTTACTGATCATTTGATTTTTTTAGGATTTATGAAGACTTTTATCTTTTTTTGATTGATTTATTGCTGACAAAATACTCAGTACATTTAACTTAGGTAAAAAAATCAGAACCTTGTTAATTGGTTAGCTTCACATTATAAAATCGGTTGCCGATTTTTGTTCCTTGTAAATCAAGTTTTCTTGATCATCCGTTTTATGGCTAAATATGATTGAACAAAAGAGAATGAACACCTTTTTAATCACCGATCATACCGATCAAAGACAGCCATAGATACCCGTCATTGTTGCATAATTGTTGCATATTTGTTTTCAGAAATACCACCTCTATTCGACCATGCTTCTTTTGAGTGAAAGAAATCAATACTTTTGAAACTTGCTAACATCATATTCTCTCTTCCTTTCTAACCTATCGACTACTCATTTTAAGAATCTAGCCAAACTGATCGAAAGTTACATAGAATCAAGTATCCTCACTCCTCGATTTCTTTCTATAAACAGAAGGTTCAAATAAATTTGCGAGAGAAAATCATTAAGTCAAACTTTGGTGATGTAGTAAAATTTTGGAATCACTCTTCCGTCTTTCCATCGGTTTATCGAGTAAACCATAAAAAAATATCAGAACTTCTACATTACTCATGAGAAGTTCTGATATTTTTTCTACTATATATATAGATAAAAAATAGTTCTCTATTTAGCAGATTTTCACATCGTTAAAATGGTTAATCAAAGGGTTTAACAGTGGTAATTATTTTTCCACTTCCACTTATAACCTAAATTGACAGAGTAAGCACAAGCCTGTATAGTTAATTGAATAAGTAGTTAACAGGTGTAGTGAGGTGTAAACATGCAATTTGATTTTTCAGGAGACAAACCGTTATTTCAACAAGTTGCCAATCAAATTTCTGAGGGAATACTTAACAACTCTTATCCAGAAGGCACACAGATTCCTTCAACTACAGAAATCGCCAAAGTTTATCACCTAAACCCAGCAACTGTTCTAAAAGGTATGAACTTATTAGTAGCTGAACATTTGATTGAAAAGAAACGTGGTCTAGGTATGTTTGTTTTGCCTGGTGCACAAGAAAAAATTCGTCAACAGCGAAAAGAAGAATTTTTAAATAAAGAAGTTTCGGATTTGATTATAGAAGCAAAAAAAATCGGTATTAGTGCTGAACAACTAAAAGAGTTAATTGAAAGAGGGTATGATGAATGAGCTTAGTTGTCAAATCCATAAGTAAAAACCAGCAAAATGAAAGCGTTCTAGATAATGTTTCCATTCAATTTGAACAAGGAAAAATCTATGGTTTATTAGGAAGAAATGGTGCTGGAAAAAGCACACTATTGAACATTATCAATAATCGGAGTTTCGCTACATCAGGAGAAATCCTATTAGATGGTACATCTATCTCGGAGAGTGAAGCTTCGTTAAATCATCTATACTTGATGAGCGAAGATAATCTATTCCCCTCTTTTTTTAAAATAAAAGAACTATTTAAAATCACTGAGCGCTTTTATGGGACATTTGATTGGGCGCTTGCTAAAGAAATGCTACATAAATTCGGTTTAAAAGCCGATCAGAGATTCAAGAAGCTATCAACAGGTTACCGCACGATCACAAAATTGATCATCGCCCTATCCGTTCCTTGTGAATATATTTTTCTCGATGAACCCGTTTTAGGTCTGGATGCCACACATCGCGACTTATTTTATTCCTATTTGATCGAAGTTTATCAACAACGATTATGCACGTTCGTGATTTCAACTCATTTGATTGAAGAAATTGCTACTTTATTAGAAGAGGTTATTGTCTTACACGAAGGAAAATTGCTCCAAGCAGCTTCCGTCGAAACAATCCTGCAAAACGCTCGAACAGTCTCCGGACCAAAAGAAATAGTTGAACCATACATTACCCCCTTAGATGTTCTTGGTCAAAAATCACTAGGCGGTTCTCTTACTGCGTATGTTTATGGTCCGTTACCTGAAGAAAAAATAGAAGGTCTTTCTATCTTGACTTCGAACTTACAAGAATACTTTATTCAACTTACTAGTGGAAAGGAGGACTGATTGAATGAAGTTTCGTGCAGCATTTCTTTATCGGTTAAAACATCAATTCTTATCTTTGTCTGCATTCTTAGCACTATTCATCTTATTGGGGATCATCCTCCCGCTGATAGGTATTTTCTTACTCAGTGATTTTTCTCGTATGGTCCATTCAGACGGAATCATTGAATGTATGATCTACATGTTCTTCTTGTCTTATATTGGTATGAATTCAGATTTTAAGCTATTTATCCAAAACGGTGTATCCCGCGTTCATATTTTATTCACCCATATACTGACAAATGTGATTCTCGCAGTTGTTTTTTCATTGATCATGCTCCTACTTATCATGTTATTGAACTCGAATTTGATTGTACAACTCAAATGGGATGTTTTCTTATTTAGTCTTTATTCACGAGGTGATTTTTTAATTGATTGGTTCTTTTTTTCACTTCTATTGATTCTTCCTGGCTCAATCGGGCTTTTCTTATCCGCTTTAAATAGTCGTTTAAGCCGATCAATAAAATTTATCGTACTTCTTGTATTGCTCCTACTTCCTATTCCAATAAGTACATTTATGCAATCAAGTAGTTCCGCTTTCCAAACAAACACCCTTGATATGCTACAAAAAATGATTGGATATCAGTACGGTGAGTATTCTCTTTCGCCAGTGCTACTCACATTAACAGCGACTATCTTGTTCACTTTACTACTCACTTATCTACTGAATAGAAGACGGGAAATCAAAATATTAAATGTGTAAGATTTTCATTAGTTAGAAGAGACAAAAACCTAGGACAGGTACCAAAGAAAACTCCGGTATCGATCCTAGGTTTTTACTATCTATCTCACCACTATCTTATAGGTAAGGTTTGTCATTTAAAAAGAAAAGTGTCAATTCTAATTTAGGTTAACATGTACCAAAGACTAATAGTTTTTTCTGCTAAGCCTCTTAATTGCAAAACTGCTCTCTCCTTCATCTACATTTACACTTCCAACAAACTCGCCCCGTTCGTTGCAATCAACTTCTTATACCAATAAAAGCTGTCTTTCTTATAACGAGCTAAAGTTCCTGTGCCGTCATCGTATTTATCGACGAAGATCAAGCCATAACGTTTTTTCATTTCTCCTGTGGATGCACTGACGATATCCACTGCACTCCAAATTGTGTAACCAATCAAGTCTACGCCATCTGCCAACGCTTTTTCCATTTCAGCGATATGTTTTTGTAGATAATCGATGCGGTAAGAATCATGGACTTTCCCATCTGCGGTCAGATCTTCAGATACTCCGATACCATTCTCCACGATCATCATTGGAATTTGGTAGCGATCATAAATATCATTTAGCGTAATACGCAAACCAACCGGATCGATCATGGCATTCCATTCTGTTTGTTCCAAATATGGATTGTTCACTCCTGATCCGCCAATCATACTGTGACCATTTTTTTCTACATTATCATCGGCTGATACGCACAAGGTCAAGTAATAGCTGAATGTATAATAATCAACAGTGCCCTTTGCCAAAATCGCCTCGTCTTCTTTTGTACAGTTGATATTGATCCCTTGTTGTTCAAAATAGCTTTTGGCATAGTATGGGTATTTTCCTGTAACCTGAACATCCCCACAGAATTTTGAATGCATGTTTTCTTCTTGTTTCGCCAATAATACATCATTTGGATGACAAGTATAAGGATATCTTGGCATATATGAAATCATGCAGCCCATATGAAAATGGGGATACTTTTCTCGTGCCAAACTGACAACCTTCGCACTTGCAACAAACTGGTGATGCAATGCTTGATAACGTGCTTCGGGATCATCTGGCTGTTCAATGAATGCTGTTTCTCCTACTTGTAAACCTAAAGATAAAAAGTTCCCGATCGTTAATGTTGCTGTGTTGATTTCATTGAAAGTGATCCAGTATTTCACTTTGTTTTGATATCTTTCAAAGATCGTCTCTGCATAAATGGCATAAAAGTCAATAACTTCACGACTTGCCCATCCGTTATAATGCTTACTTAAATACGCAGGAACATCAAAGTGCGCAATCGTGACAACGGGTTCAATTCCATATTTTTGACATTCATCAAATACTTGATCGTAAAAAGCGAGTCCTTCTTCATTTGGTTCTTGATCCATGCCCTTTGGAAAAATCCGCGTCCAGTTGATTGATAAGCGAAATGCTTTAAATCCTGCTTCTGCAAATAATGCAATATCTTCTTTGTAATGATGATAAAAATCAGTTGCTTCATGACTGGGATAAAGTAAATCTTCTTTGATTTCTGAAGTGATCTGACGTGAAGTCGTATGGGTGCCTCCACTAATCAAGTCTGCACAGGCTAAGCCTTTTCCTCCGTCTTGATAGCCACCTTCATACTGATTGGCAGCGGAAGCGCCGCCCCATAAAAAATTTTTTGGAAAACTCATTTCCTTCATTCCTTTCTTAAAATACTGCTAAAAATTGTTCTTTTTCCTGAATTTCTTGATGTATAGTTGCAGGAACAACATCTAAATAGTCAGTGGTATTTGTAACAGTGATCATCACAGTATCATCGTATCCAGCTGCTTGGATTTTCTCTGAGTCAAAACGTAACAACACTTGTCCAAGTTCGATGCGCTCTCCTTCATTAACTTCCCGAACAAAGGATTCTCCTTGCATATTTACTGTATCGATACCGATATGGATCAATAGTTCGATTCCCTCATCACTCGTTAATCCAATTGCATGGTTGCCACCAAAGACTGCGGAAACTTTTCCAGAAAAAGGAGCAACTACTTTATCATTATTTGGTTTAATAGCCAGACCTTTGCCTAGCGCAAATGAAGCAAATGCTTGGTCATTCGTTTCGTTTAGAGGGATCACTTTACCTGATAACGGGGCCATGATCTTCGTTTCAACTGCTGATTTAAGCGGTGTGTCTACTTTTTCTTCCGATTCTTTTATCTGATCAACGGTTACTGTTTCATATGGAAAATCTTCCTCCTTGACCATGATCCATGTATAAGCAAAGGCAATCGCAAAGGTAATCAATGAACCAATCGTCGCATGCAATACACTACTATAAGAAGGTAAGGCTACGAATGAGGCGATAACTACTGGAGTATTGATATTCATCAAGCCAAAGTATAGCCCACCGACTGCACCGCCTAGGATCATCCCGATAATTGGCTTTTTCAACGGTAAAGTAACACCATACAATGCTGGTTCTGAAACACCCATTAGAGCTGTGATTGCAGAAGAGTAACTTAATTGTTTAAATTCAGTATTCTTGGCTTTTATGCCGGCTGCTAAACAAATCGCCGCTTCAGCAGCTAGACCTAAGAGCATGCCCGGCACGATAAGATTGTCATAGCCAAAAGTTGCCAAAGATGTTAATAAGATTGGTGTTAACGTCGTGTGCATCCCTGTCATCACAAGCAACTGAGCGAATGCTCCCATAAACAATACAGCTAGTGGACCAAAGTTGTTCGTCAAGTAGTTCAGAAATTCTGCTACATAATTCCCTACCATCACGCCTAACGGTCCTAAAAGTAACAACGCAAATGGTGTAATGACAATCACAGAAAGTAGTGGACGTAAAATAAATTTGACACTCTTAGGTAAAATCTTATCAACAAATTTATACACATAAGACATCAACCAAACACTTAACAATACAGGCAGTACGGAAGCATTGTAACTAACATTGGGCACGGCAAAGCCAAGTAATGAAACCCCACCTTCTTGACTAATAAGTTCAGTAAGCCCTGGCATAATAAAGATCGCTCCGATGTAGCTACCTAAAAAAGGATCAATATTCAAGCGTTTAGCTACTGAGTTCCCTAAAAATACTGGAATGAAAAAGAAAGCAGCTTGGGAAACTTGGTATAACACAAGATAAGTATTATCTGTTTCTGCCAATAAACCGGAAAGTTGCAATAAAGATAGTAGGACTTGCAACATTCCACCAGCTGCGATAATTGCAATCATCGGTGTAAAACAGCCCGCAATGAAGTCTAATAAACGAGAAATGACTGATTGCTCTTTCTTCTCGGTCGCAGTCGCTGCTCCTGTCCCTGGCAATTGTGCATAGACACTAGAAACATCCGGTCCGATGATTACTTGAAATTGTCCATTTCCTTCAACCAATCCTGTGACGCCTTTCAATTGTTTGATCCCTTGACTATCTGCTTTTTTCTCATCCGCTAATGTAAAACGTAATCTAGTCGCACAATGTGTCACATGTTGTATATTTTCAGCTCCGCCGACTTTCTGATAGATATCAGAAGCTAATTGTTTATAATCCATCTGTTTACTCCTTTTCGATTTGCTCCGTTAATTTTTGAATATGCAAGGTTAGATAAATTTCTTCGTTTTCAGAAATTGTGATACCATACGTATTCTCAATATAAATTTTGATTTTTTGTACACAGTGAAATGCTTGAGGATACATTTTTTCTACTTGCTGATATAGATCCGTTTGTTCATAACTTGGCATCGTATGATTAATGACATTCTGTGCAAAATAATGTAAATGCGTGACAAAACGAGAAAAGTGAAAACTATTTTCATCAAACTTTTGTTTATATTCATAACGGACGATCGTTAGAACATCTTCAATAAATTTAGTGATTTTGTTCGTCACAGTCATATCTCGTTTTTTCGATTGGATATTCACAAAATGTAGCGCAATTGAAATCGCTTCTTCCGTAGGAATCGCTAGTTTAAGTTCACGTTCCAATAACTGGACTGCATACACTCCGATAGCATATTCATCTGGATAAAATCGGCGGACTTCATATTGCAATGGACTTTTAAATGTCATATTTTCTTTCAACCGATGAATCGTGAAATCAATATGATCGAGTAACGTCAGATAAATATAATCATTGATCCCTAAGTGATAATTTTGTTTGGCATATTCTACGATCTGCGTAACTAATTGAACGTATTTTGGATCACATTTACTTAACTGATAGCTGAAATGTTCCAACATTGCATGTGTATCTAATACAAAGATCTTTTCAAAGTCCTCTTCCTCCACATCATCTCCTACTTTTTTCTTGAAGCTGATGCCTGATGAAAACCCGATGATCTCATTACTGCCTTTTTTCAGTAATACGACATTATTATTTAGAAATTTTTTGATTTTCATTTTACCCTCCATTTTAGACACTAAAAAACCTCATACTCCACCCTTTGGTAAAGTATGAGGTTTGCCTTCTCACAGTAACACGCCTCATGGTCACAGCACATCTGTAACCGTTATCTATTTATAGACATATCATAGCACATAAAAAAATAGTGTCAATATTTTTTATACTTTTACAGAAACTGTTGAATGTTCCAGTTGCACCACTAGGACATTCACATGGCATGCTATAATTGATAAAAAGACCCAATCATAAACAAGTAGGTGAGCTATGTATTCTCCAATCCAAGTACCTTACATCGTAAACCCGATCTACCAGAAATATTTTAAATATACAGCAACTACGATCCCCTCATTACAAGACTTTGTGATTTGCCTATGGGAGCATCAGCCATTGACTCAAGAACCTTATGAGGTGAATGATTTGATCATTCCAGACGGATGCGTCGATCTTTTCATCGATTTCAAAAATCAATCGATTGAATTTTCAGGTGTTAGTAAAACAGAATATGATTTTTATAGCCATACGTCTGAATCTTACTTGTCAGCTACATTGAAACCTGGCGCGTTTGAGCAACTCACTGGACGACCAACAACTGAGGTAATGGATTCTTTTCTTTCTATCAGTGAGATTGACATTCCTTTCAATCTCGATTATTTCTTCTCTTTATCCTATGCTCAACAAAAAAAGTATTTTATCGATTACCTCCATCAATTAGTTGAGGGGCATACCCCAAACCGGTTCGTCAAGTTGATTGACCGTTTCAGCCAAATCCCTGCTTCTACGACTGAACATTTATGCAAAGAGCTAGGTGTCGGGCTTCGGCAATGTCAACGGCTATTTATGAAGCATTATGGTATTTCACCGAAACTGATGTTGATCACCTTACGTTTCCAGTACTGCTTAAAAATACTGACCAACGCTCACACGACTGAAAAAGATTTACTTGATTTGCATTACTACGATCAATCTCATTTGATCAAAGATTTCAAAAAACATATCGGCTTCACACCACTCGAATTTGTCCAGCTTTGTAAAGAGATCAAAGCACAACCTTTTGATTAAATGGTACATCGTGAGCGAAGTGAGATGTCGTGTTTTTACAATACAGTCCAAAATCCTCATGCTATAGTGTGTCTATCAAGTGAAGGGAGATGAACTTATGAATACAATCAAATGGCAAGGGTTCTTACTTACGACTGCTGATATCAAGCGATCCAGAGATTTCTATGAAAATGTTTTAGGTCTAGAAGTGATTAGTGCAGTGGAAGACATGATCGAATTTGAAGACGGCTTTACGCTGTATGATAAAGATGCCTATATTAAAATCGTTGCTGGCGATCAAGCAGAAAGAGCTACTGGTAGGCATCTGAAAGTAACATCTCAACCAAACAATTTCCAATTATACTTTGAAGTAGAAAACTTAGAGGATTGGGTGAAAAAAATCACTTCTGATCCAGGAATCGAAGTGATCCATGATGCGTTGGAATATGACTGGGGGCAAAAAGTTTTTCGTTTTTATGATTATGACAAACATATTGTTGAAGTTTCAGAAAGCATCCAGAGTGTCTTCGATCGTCTCTATGCGCAAGGATTGAGCCTTTCAGAAATCGCTGAACGCTTCGGGGACTCAATAGAAACGATTCAAAAGCAGTTTCTGAAACAGTAAACGGTCAAACATTCGAATAAAAGATAACTCAACTAGGCAATCCAATCACTTTATATGCGAGTTGTTGGATTGCTATTTTCCCACGTTCATCTAACCGAATGGTGTCCAGCTACATTTCAGCTACTCACTGTTTCAAACAGCTCGCATACCATTTCACCGAAACGGATGTTGATTACCTTACGTTTTCAGTACTAATTAAAAGTTGTCAAAGAACTGCACAGCGTCCCCTAAGCCCCAATAATAACCAAAATATCTATCTCTAAGAAGTTTGTCTATTCTCAATCGATTTATAGGAAATCTTAGAGAATAGATTCATCACTAGGAAAACTAGAATATTCGAGGACAACGCAAGTAAAAATTGATCGAAACCAAAAATACTCCAGTTCAGTAGTATGACTATCCCATCTATGAAAAATAAGCCTGTAGAGAGTTTTATATTAAAATATTTTTTTAAAATGATTGGTGGAATCGAAGTTCCTCCACTAGAAGAATTTTGTGAATAAACAATGGACATCCCTATAGAAAAAATCAAACTACCCAAAACGATCGATGCAATTTTATTTTCAGTAAACATTATTTTAGGTACATAGGTTAATAATAACGGTAGAACTAAACTACCATATAAAACTTTTATAAATAATTTTTTTCCTAAATAAATGATTGCTAATAGCAACATAAGTGAATTTAAAGCAAGTACTATAAGTGAACGATCCACTTGAATAAGGTATTCAAGTAAAATTCCTAGACCGCTTGTCCCTCCAGCAGCAATGTAATGTGGGCCAAAAAACATATTTATACTAATTGAAAGTAGTAATAGCCCCAAAGTGATCGTTAAATATTTGAATAGATTTTTCATATAAGCCTCCTAATATTTTTAATGTAAGAACACAAAAAGGGATTAGATAAGAATATTCTTATCTAATCCCTTTGGATCCTCCGAAACTTTAATTAAGTTAACACATCTATTCTAAAAAGTAAACCTGTTAATTTTATTTTTTAATTTTGAATCACAGAATTACATCCATAGAAACAATTGAAACTAGTTTTTTATCCGGCAAAACTACTTTTGCTGATTGGCTTTCGTGGTTTGGTACACGATATGATCAAACTAAATAGGTATCTCTCCAATAAAATTTCGCGTTTCACTGCTTATTGCTTATAGTTGCATCTTTCTGTCTTCTTCTGATTTTTCAGTTAGTTGCTCGTTCACCTAACGGGTATTTTTTCTCTTACAATGAGCTCTTTACTGTTTCAAATAACTTGCATGAAAAGCGATATGTTGTTCCACAAACGTAGCAATGGTGAAATAGCTATGATCATAACCATCTTCTTTTTGATACATAACTTCATGTTTCGCTGATTCTGCCGCCGTTAAAAATGCGTCTTCGTTGAGTTGTACTTCATAAAATGGATCAGCTGTTCCTTGTGTGATCAAGATCGGTGGATAACTAACTCTTTCATTTTTAATCAATTCCGTTGCATCCCATTCCCGCCATGTCGCTCGGTCAGTACCAAGATACGCAGTAAATGCTTTTTGTCCCCATGGTACGTTTGAAGGGTTTGAGATTGGCGCAAAAGCAGAGATTGAAGTAAAGCGTGCTGGATTTTTTAGACCGATCACCAACGAACCATGCCCGCCCATCGAATGCCCCATGATACTTTCTTTCCCAGAAAGGTTTGGGATTAAAGAGTAGATGATCTCGGACAGCTCTTTTGTAAGATAGTCGTACATTTGGAAGTCTTTTTTCCACGGTTCTTGTGTCGCATTCAAGTAAAAACCCGCTCCTTGACCGAGATCCCAATCCTCACTGTCAGCAGCATCTCCTCGTGGTGATGTGTCCGGCATGACGAATGCAATCTGTTGTTCGGCAGCATATCGTTGGAACCCACCTTTGATACTGAAGTTATCATCTGTACTTGTTAAACCTGCTAACCACCAAATAAGTGGGATTTTTTGATTTTCATCAGTCGTTTCTGGTACATACACACTAAATGTCATCTCACAATGTAGTGTTTTTGACACATGACGGTATTTGATTTGCTGTCCGCCAAATGACCGATGTGCCTCAATTTTCTGTAGTTCCATCTGTGTCACCTCCATAAGTGAGCATCGTTCGAATCGATTCTCCACGATGCAATAGCTCAAGTGATTCATTGATTTGTGTGAAATCTAAACGATGGGTGATGAATGAATCTAAATCGATCTCCCCGTTCAAGTACTCTTCCACCATAGCTGGTAATTGGCTTCGTCCTTTGACTCCACCAAAAGCAGAACCACGCCAAACACGACCAGTTACCAGTTGGAATGGACGCGTGTGGATTTCTTTTCCAGCGCCCGCCACACCGATAATGATACTTTCGCCCCAACCTTTATGACAGGCTTCAAGTGCGGCACGCATGACTTCCACATTTCCGATACACTCAAAACTATAATCCACGCCGCCTTGCGTCATTTCGACGATGACTTCTTGGATCGGACGATCATGTGTCTTAGGATCAATGAAGTCTGTTGCGCCCATTTTTTGCGCTAACGGCCATTTTTCAGGATTCATATCGATGGCAATGATCCGTTTGGCATTGGCTTTTTTCAGTCCTTGGATCACCGCTAAACCAATCGCTCCTAGACCAAAAACAGCTGTAACAGCCCCTTCTTCAACCTTCGCAGTGTTTTCTACAGCACCTAATCCGGTTGTGACGCCACACCCTAATAATGGCACTGTATCGAGTGGTGCATCTTCTGTGATTTTTACCAGATTGATTTCATTGACGACGGTATACTCACTAAATGTACTCGTACCCATATAGTGATAAACTGGTTCGCCTTTGTAAGAAAAACGAGTCGTACCATCTGGCATCAGACCTTTTCCTTGCGTTTCACGGACAGCAGAGCATAAATTAGTTTTTCCTGACAAACAAAATTCGCATTTGCCACATTCAGGTGTATACAAAGGAATGACATGATCCCCTACTTTAACGGATGACACCTCTTCGCCGACTTTGACAACGATCCCTGCTCCTTCATGACCTAACACAGCAGGAAACACTCCTTCTGGATCTTCTCCTGATAACGTGAACGCATCGGTATGACAGACCGAAGTGTACAAAATTTTCACCATGACTTCTGTCGGTTTCGGATCAGCAACATCGATTTCAACGATTTCTAACGGTTTTCCAGGTTCAAATGCTACAGCAGCTCTACTTTTCAATTTTCTTCCTTCTTTCTTGTCTTGCTCCGATGGTTCTTAGCCATCAAGCGAATCCACGATCTTTCTCCCTCATCGTATCATAGGCTGTAGTTGGAAACAAAACTGACAAACTTGTCAGTATCCTCAATTTCTTTACTTCCCTTGATGAGCTTTGTATAATAGCAACTATTGCTGTCGAATAATTTATAAAAAGTGAGGATCACGATGTATCAATATAATGAAAAAGAGTTTACCAATACAAAAGATTTAGCTATGCACGTGCTTAGTGGAAAATACAAGATCGTCTTGATCTGGTGTTTTTTGCAACAACCGATTTTACGACTAAGCGAGATTGAGAAAATGTTACCAGAAGTCAACCAACGCATGTTGATCCGTCAATTAAGAGAATTAGAAGGGGATCATTTACTTACTCGTAAAGTCTATCCTGTAGTCCCACCAAAAGTAGAGTATCAATTGACAGAAATCGGTCGTGAGCTTTCAACGATCGTTCAGCATATCTGTGATTGGGGCGATCATTATTATGAAGTCGTTGAAGGTCTTTCGGCGGATAAAGCGGATTGATTCTGTAAATGATGGAAAGATGATCTTTCTATCACAGTAGAGGCAGTTCTTGAGACAATAAAAATCCCATATAGTTGATAGCAGAATGAATGTCTTCTCTTATCGACTGTATGGGAAAGTGGGGAAGTATGTTTAAAAAGTCAGCTCAATCAAAACTCGAAGGTTGTCGCTTCTAAAAGGGTCACTTCATCTTGTAGATTTTTGTTGATTTTATAAGTCACTAATTTTTCACTCTGAGTGGGGCCAAGCATGTTGACTTTGCACAAGATCCAATAGTTTTTCCCAGCAACTACTTGTGTCCCTAATAGCGCAAAAGGTGTCGCTTCACTACTGTCCATTAACGTTTTACGGGCTTCTTCTACCAATTTCTTGTGTTCATCAGTGATCATTGGTGATTCCGGGATTGTGATCCCTCCGTCTACATTAGTCATACCTATCGCCTCCTAAGCTTATTTTTAAAGCGCTTACCGCTTCTTAAAATAAGCTTAATTAATTTTTAAAAAAACATCAAATAAAACAACTCAAGGAGTCCATACACTGAATGAATATTTTCACCCTTTTCCTATCCCCACCTATTCACCATATCATTCCCCACTACATTAAAAACCATTAAAATTCATATTATTCTAAAATACAGCTGATAAATAAGTATCATCAAAGTCCCAAAAACCTAATGAACCATAAAATCTCATCATGTTTTATTCGATCAATTAAATAACTTTAATACAAAATATAGATAACAATAGATACAAAAATAATAGAATTGCCAACAAAAAAACATACGCCAATCTTTGAAGACGGCGTATGCTCTCTTGGTCATACGATATTCATTTACCCATTCAATAATGCGCGTTCCAAGATTGCTCCAGCTTGATGTTGCCCTTCTAAGTTTCTTTCACCAGAGAATTTTGCGATGCGGTCCATGTTTGTAATGACAACAATGACCATACTCTTTTTTCCTTGACTATGGATATAAGGTAAATCCATTTGAGCGATTTTAGTGTCCACAGTCACTTGGTCACCAAGCTTTACAAGTACATCGAAACCTTCGCCATTCAAATTGATGGTATCGATCCCCATATGGACTAATACTTCTACCCCATTATTTGTTTTGATTCCTAACGCGTGCTTAGAAGGAAAAATCGTAGTGACTTTTCCGCTGACAGGTGCAAAAATCGCGCCATCGATTGATTCGATTGCAAAACCATCACCCATCATTTTTGTTGAAAAAACTTCGTCTGGCACATCTTCTAAAGGAATATATTCTCCCTTAGCCACTGCGTGTAGATTGACTTCGTTTGTATATTCGGCGTCTTCTTCCTGTACGTTTGGAACTAAGAAATAAGTGAGGACAAAAGAAGATACTAAGGCAATCACGATGCCAAGTACTGCAAAAACAAAATACTGACCAATATAAGCTGGTAAGCTAAAAATACTTGATAAAATATAGCCGTAGATTCGAACACCGAAGAAACTGATAAATGCCGAAGCAACCGAACTACCGACTGTTGCGGCGATAAACGCCTTCTTGTATTTTGATAAGATCCCGAAAAGCGCAGGTTCAGTGATCCCCAGTAGACCAGACACAGCAGAAGATAATACTAATGATTTTTCTTCTTTTGATTTCACTTTCAAGTAAATAGCCGCTGTCGCACCAGTGATCGCCATGTTTGCCATAAACATCATCGGCATCAACATGTCATACCCTTGATTGGCAAAGTTTTGTAAAGCGATCGGTGTCATTGCATGGTGTAAGCCAGTAAAGATTGCGATTGGGCGAATAGCTCCTACCACGATGCCCGCTAAAACTGGCGAAATAGAGAATAACCACGCCACACCAGTTGCCAATAAATTACCTAGATGGATACTGATTGGTCCAATCACCGTTAACGTCAATAATCCTGCCACGAATAATGAAATTGTTGGTGTAAACACTGTTCGCAACACTTGTGGTAATAGCTTATCCACCCAACGGTAAATATAGCTGAGCGCTAGTACTGCAAATATGATTGGGATAACTGTCCCAGCGTAGTTGAAGACAGGGACTGGAATAATACCAAATAATTGAAAAGCAGAAATCGATCCTTCCGCAACCGCAGTCGTCATTGTTGGAAATTGCAAGGTTGCAGCAATCGCAATCGCTAAATACGGATTTGTTTTGAAGATTCGAGCGGCAGAAGCTGCGACGAAGAATGGCAAGAAAGTAAAGACGCCACTTGCAATCATGTCAATGATCAAATAGGTATCGGTCTGGTTCGAAATGACATTCAACGCCACTAGACCTGCCATCAATCCTTTGATCATTCCAGCACCAGCAATCGCTGGCACGATTGGTCCGAAAACACCTGAAACAGTATCCATAAATAAAGATACTACCCCTTTTTTCTCGCCTTCGTTTTGCTCTCTTGTTTCATCTAATCCTAATTCTTTCGCAATTGGTGCAAAGTAATCAGCCACTTCTGTCCCGATCACAACTTGTAGTTGTTCACTTTGATATTTTGTTCCCACCACTTTTGGTGTTTTTTCCAATGCAGCATAGTCTACTTTTTTCTCATCTTTTAAATCAAACCGTAAACGTGTCATACAATGCCACGCGTTGTTGATATTACTTGCTCCACCTACGTGTTGTATGATTTGTTTTGCTATTTCTTCATGCTTCACTTGTTCTCCGTTGCCAAAAATCTATAAATATTTCTAACCAACTATAAAAGTTGCCAGATCAATGTTTATTTCCTGTTTCTCCGTGTCCGATTTCGCTATGCTCTTGCTACTCTCGTTTGGTCCAACACTCCACAGGCGTCAATTCGGATACAACGAATCCTATCATTCTACGTTTTTTATTTGATTAAAAACTCATAGATAAAGTACGTTAAGCCGCTAAAGTCAGGCTGCTTTTTACCATCTTGTTCTGTTGTATAAATCCATAGAACTTTCACTACTAATTTGGCTAAATGCTTATCTTTAATCATTATCCCTATATCCAATGTTTCTACCATAATTTTCGATCGTTTGGTTTTCGCGATCTCTATCGTTGTTGAATGGACATAGTTCTGACAAAGAATTGCTAGTTTTCGCTGTATCTGTCGATTTTTTTCTAATTTATAGATGTTACATGTTTTGACAAATCGAATTCCCTCCTTATACCTCTCTTATTTTGAGAAAATTTGCGCTGTAACCGACGCAAAAGCGCTCAACCTTCTTATTTTTTATTTCCGTTTAGTCAATGTTTTTGTAGATACTACCATTCGATACAGCTGATAAAGCTTTGATTCCAAGATTGATTTATGGCAAAAGAAATTCATGAATCAGTATTTTTTATCTTCATTGATAGTTGTTCAACTAAATCAATCGCCGTTTTTCTCTTTTCAAAACTAAAATACGCCATATCTAGCAGTTTAACGCTAATTTTATAAAGTTAATTGTTATTCTCCCCCTTATTCTCAAAAAACAATCATTCTTGTTTCCGCTTTCACCCAAATAGTAGCATGAGGAACACTTCTTGTAAAACCAGTCCTTTTTATATAAAAACAACATAAAATACTTATATATCAACGTTTTAAAACAAATAACGAGAAAATTGGACTGGTTTTTACTTAGTTAGGATGTTTTTATTAGACCAAATTGACAGGATGTTCTTTCCCATGTTTCAATGAGGATGCACATGATTCATATTTATGTATATTGGAGTGAAAAAAATGACACCAACGATCATTACAAATATAAAAAGTTACGCTATCAAGCCAGATCGTCATAACTTGTTAGTCGTAAAAGTTGAAACAGATAAAGGCGTGACTGGTTTCGGTTGTGGCACTTTTCAATTTCGTCCTTTAGCTGTCCAAACCGTCGTAGAAGAATACTTAAAGCCTTTATTGATTGGGCGCGACGCGAATCAAATCGAGGACCTTTGGCAAGTCATGAATGTCAATTCATACTGGCGGAATGGTCCAATCACGAACAACGCCATTTCCGGTGTCGATATGGCGCTCTGGGATATTAAAGGAAAAATCGCTGATATGCCATTGTACCAGTTATTCGGTGGGAAAGCTCGAACAGCAATCCCTGCGTATACACACGCTGTCGCAGATAATTTAGAAGACCTTGATCGTGAAATCGAGACATTTCTCGCACAAGGATACCGCTATATCCGATGTCAATTAGGTTTTTATGGAGGAAATCCAACGAATTTGGCTACACCTGACAACCCGCTTGCTGGTTCTTATTTTGATCAAGAAGACTACATGCAAACAACTTTGTCGATGTTTGAACACATCCAAAACAAATATGGGAATCGTTTCCAAATGTTGCATGATGTACACGAACGCTTGCATCCGAATCAAGCGATACGCTTTGCGAAAAAAGCAGAGAAGTATAATCTGTTCTTTTTAGAAGATATTTTACCGCCAAATCAAAATGAATGGTTAGCTCAATTGCGGAGTCAAGCGACGACACCGATTGCTACTGGAGAATTGTTCAATAATCCAATGGAATGGAAAGAATTAGTTCGCAATCGTCAGATCGACTATATGCGTGCGCATGTCTCACAAATCGGCGGCATCACGCCCGCCTTGAAATTGGCACACTTTTGCGAAGCAATGGGGATACGAATCGCTTGGCATACGCCATCGGATATCACGCCGATCGGCCTAGCAGTCAATACGCATTTGAATATCCACTTGCATAATGCGGCGATCCAGGAAAACATCGACGTTCCTGAAAACACAAAAAAACTTTTCGGGAATATTCCAGCGCCAGAAAAAGGCTTTTTCTACCCGATCGAACAAAGCGGAATCGGTGTCACATTCAATGAAGAACAAGCGGCAGAATTTCCAGTTGTCTATCGCCCACACGAATGGACGCAAAGCCGTACACCAGACGGCACGATCGTAACACCGTAATCCCAAAAAAGCTATCATTACACGAAACATGTAAGGATAGCTTTTTTGTCCGCTGTATTCCTATTATTACAATAATGAATACACGTGTACATCTTAGTAGCTTTTTATGTAAAACACAGTTTTTAAAAATCAATTTCTAAAGAATAATCTAAAATCTGTTTGACTTGGAGAAAATCGTCTCCTCTTAGACGGTCAATAAATTCATTACTAATAATCCGGTCAGTATCAAAGCTATGAATTTGAGTGGTATTCACTCTTCCACGTATCTTATAATCAATCAAAGAAACATACCCAGGAAAGTTGTGCCCCCCAGTCGTTACAGGACAGACAATAATATAGTTCGTTTTTTATTGTAAGCATTTGAGGAAACAACTAAAGGCGGGTGCTTCTCTCTTACTTCCCTGCCAAAAGAAGGCGTAAAATTAAGACAGATCAAATTACCTTGTTGAGGTTCATACATTTTTTTCAATCTCCTCTTTTGCTATTGTTTGCCATACTTCATCTTCATCCTTTGGAAATGGTTCATCCGATAAAAATGGATTTTCTATTTTGGGTGTGAATATTAATCCTCCATTCTTAGATTTATATACAACATATTCTGATCCAGCTTCAACATGATACTGTTTAGGAATTGAAATAGAAATAGAATTCCCTACTTTACAAGCTTTTACATTAATCATCATTTATCACTCCTTACAAAACAAATTTCAACATGTAAAACCTAATTTTACAACGTAAAAGATACTAGTATAAAAATAAATCAATAGAGTGTCTCAGACCTTCATAATCTTTCAATTAATGTCACGTTCTCATTAAAAATTTATTGAATATTGACTTAAAAAAGGCATATACTCAATTTAAATCACAATAATAATTTTAAGGAGAATGAACATCTATGCCGAATAAAACACAACCTGGGAGTAAACTTATTCAAGTTATTTGGTTGTTACAACTTTTAGCTTTGTATACTTTTTTCCTAACAACTAACGATCAATCATATCAGCTATCGAATCTGATCATAAAGTTACTTATCATGCTCTCTCTAGGTTTACAGAGTTTTTTTATACGCAGTAATAGGAACTATAAATTTGGTATTATCTTTACATATAATCAATCAATAATAGCTCAAATAGTTGAAAGACTCATTTGGTTACTACTTATTGTAAGTTATTTTTTTGTATTTTATATTTTCTATTTTAAATAACAATCATAACTTGCTCCACTTATCAAGCAGTTGTAATAAAGGCACTGATGATTTTGTTTTACGTCTCATCAGTGCTTTCTTCATACTTACTACCAACTAATTCCCTTTAATGTTTCCTTCCTTTACTTTTAAAAAATCTACATTTTTACAGGAGTTTTTTCCTTAAGCTATTTTTGACTTCTACTCAAAACCTCAATCAATCCTCGACCGATGAATCTCACGATCAAAGGGCCGGATGTAAGTCACTGAGTAGTCGATGGCAATGATACTGCTGTATTCATAGACTTGCCCATCTTCTAAGATGGCACGATTCGTGATTTGCATGGCTGGTGTGCCGCGTTTACATAGTAAGATTTTCGATTGGTCTTTGGAAGTCGTGATTGGGTCATAACTCGTGATATAGTGAGAGATTCGATAGCCTTTTTGTTCCACGTATTTTTGGATGGAATGTTCGACGACTTCTTGTGAAAGGTCTGGAAATAACGCTACCGGCATTTTTGAGATCTCTAACTGCTCGATTTTGTAGTCCACGATCCGGATACGTTCAAATGTCCAAACTTCAGCGCCTTCATCGAGTTGGAAAATTTTTTGTTCATCTGCTGTTGCTGCTGCTTTTTTTAACCCAATCATTTTTGAATCGATCCGATCATAAGGTGTGCGGGTCAAAGAATTGAAGATCAACGGATTCTTGACCCATTTTTCATGGATAAAGATACCGGAACCTTGAACAACACGAACAATACCGATTTCTTCTAGATTTTTGATTGCTTGTTGGATCGTAAAGCGAGAAACATGATAGATCTCTGCTAGTTTCCGTTGATTCGGTAATTTTCCATCTTTGAATTCTTCTTGATAGATCTTGCTTAATAAATCTTGAACGATGAATTCTCGTTTTTTCATGCGATTCTCCTTTACGGGTTACATTTACTTCTTTATCTTAACAAAATAATAGCTGATCACAAGCGGCTCATGAAGATTCAGCGGAGAACGAAAAGTATTTAGAGCAAAAAAGCCACAAAAATTGACAAAAAGAGCAATTTTTGTGACTTCATCTGATAAATTGAATGTGGTTCTCTTTTTTATCTGCTTAATTCAAGCGTAGTTCTTGACCAGGATTAAAAAAGAAGTCATCCATCGTCATGCCATTCAATGACAAGATTGTTTCGACTGGTACGCCAGTCCGTTGAGCAATTTGATTTGGCCCTTCGCCTTCACGTACAACTGTTGTAGCTGCTTGATTGGCTTGGTTGCTCGTATCTTCTGTTGATTGTGCCGTGTACTGATTGACTTGTGCCTCTGACGATTCTGTTGTTTCTGGTGTTGCTTCCGTCGACGGAGTTGTCTCTTCCGAGGAAGATTCACTGCTAGGAGTTGCTGCTTGAAGTTCTGCACTTGTCCGTAGATAAATATCAGAGATTCTAGCTACTTGTGCTGTATAGTTTGCAGACAACTGATTGATCATCGTATCTAAGTCAATGCCTTCTTTATTGGGCGCCTCTTGGTACATCCCGCGTAATTTGCTGATCCCTTCATCTGACAAAGCTTGAAGTTCTCTTGCTTTTTGATTAGCAATGACTGAAAGTCCATTGACACCGTCTTGATTGTTCTGGATCTCCGCTTGATACTCTTCAATCAATGCAGGTGTTCTTTCTTCAATTTTCTTTGAATAATCCGCAACGACTGCTTGTAGTTGTTCAGAAACAGATCCTGAAGGTTCTGTTGCTTCACTGCTTTCTTGGGTTGATTCAGTATCTGATGAAGCAGTTGTTGATGCTGTAGTCGATTGAGTCGTTTCGCTTGTCGATGCTGCCGAATTTTCACTGGCGTTATTTCTACTATGGAGATATAATCCAGTCCCTGCACCAACCAGTAGTAAGACTACTGCAACAGCTGCGCCGATTTTTATCATACGCATGCGTGACTCTTGTTTTTGTTGTTGTCTTCGAGCTGACCGAACATTCCCACGCTGTTCATTTTCTTCATTCATTTTTTGTTTCACCACCTGTTATTTATGCAAAAAAAATAGCGTTATCAATTTTCTTATATTCCTATTGTAGCAAATAATGTGTGTTATGAACATTTTTTATTATGTTATCGCTGAAGAAAAATCACCATTTTTGATGATTCCAAGATTCCCCGTCGATTTCTCCTTGCAACTGCTCGATCCGCTCATTGATTTCGACAAATAAGCGTGACATTTCATGAACTAACGCTTTTCCTTCATAATCAGCTTGTTGACTTAATTCGGCTAATTGTTCTGCCAGCCATTGATCCATCATAAGCTTCTTCCTTTCATCTCCTGTAAGATAAATGTGAGATCTTCAATATTTTCTTTTGCTTCTTCTAACATATCCCCAATCATTTGTTGCTTTGCGGGTTCTTTTTCCTTAATGATTTCGTTTTGCGCAAAACGTTCAATAAACCAATCGATCCGATTGATAAGTGAAGGTTTCTCAACTAACGATAGATATTGCTGATAGCTGATCAAGCGTTCAAATCTTTGTTCTTCAGTCAAGTACATGAACTGTGCCAAGACAAACGGAGGCAAAAAGGTCATCTGGAATTTATGGGCGATTCGCTGATAGGGACGTAAAAATTCAGAGATCGTATATTCTTCTTTCCCACCTGCTTGATATTCTTTTTCACTCACGCCAGTTGTCAAAACGATACCTAGTTCCTTGCCCAATAAGACTTTCGTTGCTGATTCTAATACTTGGTCTTGCCACATTTTCAAATGCGCTGGGGCGCTATACCAATAGAAAGGAAATTGGAAGATGATCCGATCATGCTCTTTCAATAAAGCAAGTTCAGTCTGAAGATCAATTTTCCCATCTGGATAGCAAGCTTCTAAATGATGCCAAGTAGCAGATAAATGAATGGAAGCTTCTTTAAAAAATTGTTGGTTCAACGATGTTTCAATTGTCGGATGACTGACAATAATCAATGTTTTCATGACTTTCTCCTCCCGCTTTCTAGTCTAGCATATCCTTAGAAAAACCCAGTAAACGATGCCCTTGCTTCTTTAGGTTGCCCAAGAAATAATGGCTTGTTCCTCTAACTGCTTTTTCAATTGCTCTGCGGAAACCCCTTTTATCTTTTCATTATTCATTCGTTTCCGATAACTGGTAGCTGTCTCGCCAGTGAATTTCTTGAACATTCGGCTAAATACGACCAAACTATTGAAACCCACTTGATAAGCGATTGCTTCAACTGATTCTTCTGTCAACGACAAGAGAAATGCGGCTCGATTGATGCGAACGCCAATCATATACTCTTTGATACTGATACCTAATTGATTTTTGAACACCCGCGATAAATGACTGCGATTGACAGCCAAGTGTTGTGCGATTGCTTCAACTGTCAGACGTTTCGAATAGTGTTCTTCGATATACTGGATCGTGTCGATCGCTAATGAAGAATAGTTTTTCTGCTCGCCCAGACGTATGTGACCCCCATCTTCTAGAAGAAGCGCCAAAAGCTGATATGTCAAAGCAGTCAATTGTAATTCATCTGCTAAGTTTTCTGGCGAATAATTCATACATGCTAAAATAATCTCAACATATTTTGAAATTTCTGAGGAGACCATGGTGTATTGATCTTCTTTGAACAACGAATGATGGATGATTTTGTCTGCCACGGGTCCGCCAAAAGAAATCCAACTGTACACCCATGGCTCTTCTCCATCCGCTAAGTAAAAGGTTGCATCTCCTGGACGAATCAAAAATAAGTCACCTTTTTTCAACTGATATTGCCGATCCTTCACACGATAGATCCCTTTTCCTTCCATGACGATATGTAAAATATAATCATGACGGATGGCTGGGCCAAAGGAATGGAATGGAAGTGTTTTCGAAAATCCACAAAAATCAAAGTACAGCTCTTTGGACAATGGTTGATGTTTATTTTTTAAAAAAATTGCTTTTTCCAACTTACGCCACCTACTTTTTCAGAGTCTTCTGACTAAAGTCTACTACAGATGCAACAAAAAGTTAAATAGTACTCACAGAAATACCTGTTATCGTAAGCGATTTCTTGGTAAAGTAAGAGTACAAAAACATTTTCTATGTGATAATGTAAACGGTTTACTCAACCGCATATCATAGCGAACTCATTCTGTTAAAAAACAGCGAATATCTCAGCCTCATAAAGAAAGGAAGCTTGAAAAAATGAATATCACAGAAAAAACATTTGGATCTTCCGCTAAATTGATCACTTTAACCAATCAACATGGCACATCACTTGCGGTCACTGATTTAGGCGCACGGATCGTCAGTTTAAGATTCAATGACCGAGAATTAGTTCTGGGCTTTGATTCAGCAGAAGAATATCTCGAAAAAGACGCCTTTATCGGAGCAACGATCGGACGAACAGCTGGACGGATCGATGCAGGTAAATTCACTCTTGCAGGTCAGAACTACCAACTACCTGTCGATCCAGCAACTGGACATTCCTTACATGGTAGCACACCAAGCTTTGAAGAAAAAACATGGTCATACGAAATCCTTAATGGGGAACAAGAAGCCACTGTGATCTTTACCATGACAAGCCCTGACCAAGAGCATGGTTTTCCCGGGAACTTATCTGTAGAAGTCCACTATACGCTCACAGAAGATAATATTTGGCGTGTGACAACGAAAGCAGTCAGCGATCAACTGACACTTTTTAATCCAACAAATCATGTTTACTTCAACTTGAGTGGCGACGTGACGCAACCAATCGATGAACATACGCTATGGGTCAACAGCCATGCGTTTGCCGCTTTAAGACCAGACAGTATTCCGACAGGCGAACAAGTCGAAGTTACCGGAACACCGTTTGATTTCCAAACACCAAAAAAACTGTCGACTGTTTTCACCAGCGACTTTCCACAAAAAGAGTTATTTGATGGTATCGATCATCCCTTCTTCTTAAAGGAAACAGGGTTAGATAAAACTGTTGCTACGCTCTTGAGTCCGGATGAAACAATCCAAGTCAGTGTCCGTACTGATGCTCCAAGCATCGTCATTTTCACTGCTAACTTTGGGGAAGATACACCTGAAATGCGAGGCAAACGCCTAGCTGACCACGGTGGGATCACCTTTGAAACACAAATCGCTCCTGGGGCAGAACGTTATCCTTCCTTTGGCGATATGTCTTTGGCACCTCAAACACCATTTGAGACCATTACAGAATTCAAACTTAAAACAAGAGAGGAACAAAAATGATGAATAAACCAACACACTTAACGACAAAATTCAATGAATTATTTGGAGAAAAACCTACAACAAATTATTTTTCACCCGGCAGAATCAACTTGATCGGTGAACATACAGACTACAATGGTGGCCATGTCTTTCCTGCATCGATCACTTATGGCACTTACGGAGTTGCCGCTCGCCGTGAAGACAATAAGGTAGTCGTCTACTCAACAAACTTCGAAGAAATCGGTGTGATCGAGTTTACGCTTGATGATTTAACATTTGATAAAAAAGACAACTGGGCAAATTATGTCAAAGGAATGATCTTGAAATTAAAAGAAGCAGGTTATACCATCGATCAAGGATTTGAATTGGTGATTGAAGGAACGATCCCAAATGGTGCGGGGCTTTCTAGTAGCGCCTCATTAGAATTATTAGTTGGGATTGTTTTGGAAGATCTATTTGATTTAGCCATCGATCGTTTGACACTCGTTCAAACTGGTAAAAAAGTAGAAAATGAATTCATTGGTGTCAATTCAGGGATCATGGATCAATTTGCGATCGGTTTTGGTGAGGTCGATCAGGCAATCTTACTAGATACAAATACACTACACTATGAAATGGTGCCAGTTAAATTAGATGGTTATGCTGTGGTCATCATGAACACAAACAAACGACGTGAATTAGCGGATTCAAAATATAATGAACGTCGTAGCGAATGTGAGGAAGCCTTGAAACGTCTACAAACAAAACTAGCTATCAAAGCATTAGGTGAATTGGATGAAGCGACTTTCGAAGCCAACACTGACTTGATCGGTGATGATATCTTGATCCGTCGTGCACGTCATGCAGTCACTGAAAATCAACGAACACTAAAAGCAAAAGCTGAATTAGAGCAAGGAAACCTAGAAGCATTTGGTCAATTATTGAATGACTCTCATTACTCGCTCCGTCATGATTACGAAGTCACAGGTATTGAATTAGACACACTTGTAGATGCCGCACAAGCACAACCAGGTGTATTAGGCGCACGAATGACCGGAGCAGGCTTTGGCGGCTGTGCGATTGCTTTAGTCAAAGAAGAGGAGATCCCAGCCTTTAAAGAAAATGTTCATGCGCGTTATTTAGAGGTTGTAGGATATGAGCCAGAGTTCTATGTGGCACATATTGGAAGTGGTACGACGAAAATTTAAATAAAAACAAAGACACGCGTCTGGGTTTGGCAAACTACCAAACTCAGGCGCATATTTTATTCAAGCATGATTTTGAATCTCGTTTAAATAATCTATAAAAATGTAAAAATCAGCAATCGGTTCTCTGTATAGACATACCTATACCAGTTATTTCAGACAATTCATCCAAACTTAAGTAACTACCAGTTTTTACAATTTGGTTATCGATTTCAACGATCTGTAAACTTTTTATATCGCCCGTGCGCAATAAATTGAAAACTTGAGGATTCTCAATAAAAGGTAAAATCGAATAACTCAAAAAAAATAAATTTGTTTCTAGTTTCTTTCCCTTTGTATGACTATAAAACTCTTTTGTAGCCAAATCTTCATGTAATGATTTGAACACGTAGAGTTCTTCATCATCAACTTGCTCAAATACATAATATGAAATGATCATTCTTTTATTGCCACTCTCCTTCATTTTCTTATCAGGGCATCAACAACGGCACCTCCAAGGGGTTTATACGCATAATATACGATTCTTCAAAGATTTAATCAAAAGGCTGGCGGAAATGTATAGTAACGATATCTATCATTTCTACTATACTTCATTTTCTTAGCGTTGATCCGCACCATTGTATCATTAGCTAAAATACTTAGTCACTCGCAGAATAGCGAATTCTTTTTCACAAAAAAAGACAGAAAGAAGCTATATGCATTCTTTCTGTCCCAATCATTCTAAAATTTTTTTATTCCTCGTGTCACTATTCTGTCTTGCAACTCTACTAAGAGTTCAGTCGTTTATCCTAAGATCTCAACAATTGCTTTGTTGAATTCAGGCAAATCATCTGGTGTACGGCTAGTGACTAATTGATTATCGATCACTACTGCTTCGTCTTTGACATTTGCGCCAGCGTAAGCCACATCTGGACGTACCGTGTCGTAAGCAGTCATCGTTCTGCCTTCTGTTAGACCTGTTTGGATAAACAATTGTGGACCATGACAGATAGCAAATAACGGTTGGTCATTTTTCAAGAAGTAAGTAACGAAATCAACAAAACGTTGATCCTTACGTAATTGATCAGGTGAAAAACCTCCTGGGATCAAGAGCGCATCGAAATCTTCAGGAGAAACTTCATCAATGCTGCGATCGATCGTGAACTCGCCACCTTTTTTGCCTTTGATTGTTTGGTTTGCTTCAAAACCAATCGTTGTCACTTCATTCCCTGCATTTTCCAACGCTTCTTTTGGTGAAGTTAATTCAACATCTTCGACTAAATCAGTTACGATTGCTGCAATTTTTTTTGCCATTTTTCCTCTTCCTTTCTTATCGCTTGATTCTAGCCTAAAGGATTTCAGAAAAGTGTGCAAATCATCTGTTTATGATTTATAACTTATTTTATTTAAAAGAATAAATGCTACTTTCCCTTTTAAAGTTACGCACCTAATTTTTTTCGAACAATCGCTTCGGTCAATGTCTTTGAAAAATTCAGATGCATTTCTTTACCTAACTTATCTGCCCATTTTGGGATCGTTAATGTTTTTTTACAGGTTCCTCTGATCCTAAGTATTCTGATAAATCAACAGAGACCATTGAAATAAATGACTTTTCAGCATCATACTCTAATGTGAATTCGGCATCATTTTTAAAAGGATTATTCTCTATCAGTGACAATGAACTGATAAAAGATGGCGCAGGTAACGTTCGCTCTTCTTCTATCTCGTCCGCCAAAAGGATACCTAAATAATCAGATGCATTTTCGATTGCTTCAGAAATATCAGATCCGCTTGTACCAGCCATCTCCGAAAAATCTGGAAAGAAAACAGAAAATCCCGAGTCATAACCTTCACTTGTTTCTAAATAGAATAATGCCGGATATGAAACAAGCATGTTTTCCACCCCTCTCTTAAGAAGCAGAAACAGAGTTATTTTAACCCTACCTGCCTCAATATCGCTTTTTTTATCCCTTTAGTAGCTTGGAAGGAACAATGATTGATCGGTTTCCACTTTTACATGAGAGCCTATCCCACCTATGGAAATCAACCATTTCCTGTGGTATCACTGGCATTGTCATAAAACCCATTGATATGTCTATATTAGCACGTGTAACACGTAAACAATAAAGAAATTATTCGATAAAAAAATAAACCAAAGCAGCTAGCTACGTTTAGCTGCTTTGATTTATTTTCTGTGGATCTGTTGTCTATCCTCACGACTGCGATAAACTGGATATTTCCCAATCAACTGAACTGGAAATGCTCGCTGTTCCAGTAGTTTGATTGCTTCGTTCAAATTCGGGTCTGTTTTTTCGATTTCCACTTCAATCACGAAAAAGTATTCGCCTAATGAGGTTTTTTGCGGTCGCGATTCGATTTTAGTCAAATTAAGGTTTTTCTCTGCAAATACCGCAAGTACTTGATACAAAGCACCTGGTCGATTTTCTGGTAAATCTACAAATAAAGTTGCTTTATGTGCATTGACCGGTAACTTAGATGCAATCGGCGAGGAACCTAATAGCCAAAAACGGGTTTCATTGTTGCGGATCGATTGGATATCTTGTTGAACGATGGTCAAGCCAAACTGTTCAGCGGCTTCTTTAGGTCCGATTGCCGCTATTTTTTGTTCGGGATGCTCAGCAACTTGTTGGGCGCCTTGTGCGGTCGACCCCATTTGTTCGATTTCCACGTCAGGAAACTGTTGTTTCAAAAAGACTTGAGATTGTGCCAATGCTTGTGGATGACTACAGATTTTTGTTACTTCTTGCCACGTCTGTTGATGCTCAGGATGGACCATCAATTGTTGCTTGATCGGCAAAACGATTTCGCCTTGGATCGTTGGCAAAGTTTCGTAAACATGGTCCAACGTCGGTAAAACGGACCCTTCGATAGAATTTTCGATCGGGACCATCGCATAATCCACCTCATGTGCGATCTGCGCATCGATCAAATTCGTTAATGCTTGATAAGGAAACCAATCGCCTTCGTTGAAATAATTTTTTACGGCACTATATGTGAAGGAACCTTTTGGACCGAGATAACCAATTTTCATCGATTCATCACCTGCTTTATGATTTCTGAGACAACTTCTGCTGGTGATTTACCGGTTGTTTCTATCGTAAGATCTGCTACTGTTTCATAGTGTTTTTTTCGCGAGAAAAACAACTCTTTCAACTCTGCATCGTCTTTTTCAAGTGCCAATGGCCGGGCTTGTTTGTGGTCTTGGCGGATACGTTTGACCAAAAGATTGGGATCAGCTTTTAAGTAAACGACCAGATGATCTGCCAGTAAACGCTGATTTTCTTCTTGTAAAATCACGCCGCCACCTGTCGCAATGATCGCTTCTTCTTGCAATGATGTTTGCAACAGCTTCGTTTCTTCTTGTCTGAAGGCAGCTTCGCCATGTAATTCAAAATACTGACTGATCGAACAGCCAAATCCTTCGACTAGTTTTGTATCCATATCGATCAATGGTTTCTTTAGCTGCATTGATAGCTTTCGACTGATCGTTGTTTTACCGGCGCCCATAAAACCGATCAGTACAATTGCAGCCATTAGTTTTTCTCCTTGATCAGACTAGCTAGATCCGTAAAGAATTCGGGATAAGAAATATTTACCGCTTCCGGATGGTTCAATTCAACTGGTTCATCGGTCAATAATGCAGCAATCTGTAGCATCATGCCAATGCGATGATCGCCATGACTATCAACAGTTGCCCCATGTAGAGGTGTTGGACCATGAATGATCATGCCGTCTTCTGTTGTTTCAATAGATGCGCCCATTTTTATCAATTCTTCCGCTGTCGCATCGATGCGATTCGTTTCTTTGACTTTTAATTCTTGCGCATCTCCGATGATCGTCGTTCCTTGTGCTTGTGTCGCAGCTAATGCCAAAATTGGCAGTTCATCGATCAATCGAGGAATGATTTCTCCTTCGATCGTACATGCCTGTAATTTGGCAGAACGTACCATTAAGTCAGCGGCTTGATTTTGTTGATCAATCTGCATTTCTTGGATGGAAGCACCCATGTCGTTCAGCACATCTAAAATCCCTGTTCGTGTCGGATTGATCCCCACTTGTTTCAGTAGCACTTCGCTATTTGGCAAAATACTTGCAGCAACGAGATAAAAAGCTGCTGAAGAAATGTCACCAGGCACCGCCACGTTTTGTCCAACTAAGCGTTGTCCGCCAGAGATTGTGATCACTTTATCTTCTACCGTGATTTTTCCACCAAACTGTTTGATCATTTCTTCTGTATGATTCCGTGATTTTTCTTTTTCGATGATCGTTGTCTCGCCATCTGCTTGGAGTGCCGCAAATAAAATCGCTGATTTGACTTGCGCACTGGCAATTGGCATCTCATATTCAATTGGTTTCAAAGAAGCACCAGTCACTCGTAACGGTGGTAGATCGGGATGTTCGATGCCTTTAAGATCTGCACCCATTTCTCGTAAAGGATCCATCACTCTTCCCATTGGTCGACGATTCAATGAGTCGTCTCCAGACACTTCTGCTGAAACCTGACTGCCGGCTAAAATCCCTAAAAGCAAGCGGATCGTGGTCCCAGAATTACCTGCATCTAATCGCTCGGCTGGCGTTTGTAATCCCTCTACGCCATGACCATAGATATGGATTTGCTCTTCTTCTTCGACTATTTTTACTCCTAGTTGTTTGAATACGGAAATCGTACTCAAACAATCTTCTGCTTTTAAAAAGTTCGTCACCGTTGTTTTTCCGTGACTGATCGCACCGAACATGATACTGCGATGAGAAATCGACTTATCTGCTGGAACTGTTAGTTCTCCTTTGATCCCATGTGTTGCGTTAAGTAATTTCATTGTCTCAACTCCTGATCCAACAGTGAAAATTTTCCGCTTGAATCAATGCTTGTCCTTTTTCCAAATCTGCTTGATTTTTGAAGGATAATTCAAGGACTCCGAAAATATCTTCTCTAGTTTCTTGTATTTTTAAATTGATGATTGAAATATCTGCTTGACTTAATGCTGTAGTCACCTTGGCGACTGCACCGGAAATATCCGGGATATCGACATATAGATCATAAAATGCCGGAATCGTTCCTTGCCGTTTCTTCGGCAACTGGTCTCTTGTTTGCTTGGCTTGTGCAAAAAAACGATGGATCGCATACTCATCATTTTTTTCAAGTTGTGTTTTCAACGTTTCCATGGAGGATTGCCACTCTGCTAATAAGGACAGCATGATTTCTTGATTCGTCAGTAAGATATCTGTCCACATTTTAGGGTCCGAAGAAGCAATTCGAGTAATATCCCGAAAGCCTCCCGCTGCAAGTTGCGATGCTCTTGGATGTTTTTGATTGAGCGCATCGCTTGTTTGTACCAACCCAGCAGCCACGATATGGGGCAGATGGCTCAAGACACCGACGATTTCGTCATGATTTGTTGCTTCCATCAAAACAAATTTTGCTCGCGTCGGTTCCAGTAGTTCCATCAATTCATCCACGCGGTCACTCTCATGATCATTGGTCAATATATAGTAGGCTTCCTCAAACAAATTGGGATTGCCGGCTTTGACTCCTGATTTATGTGAGCCTGCCATTGGATGACCACCAATAAAAGTAAAAGGTAATTCTTTAGCCGCAGTCATGATTGCCGCTTTCGTACTGCCCGTATCACTGACCAATACAGATTCCTTTAACGGAAGTGTCGCTAAGCGTTGCAAATAATCCAAACTAACTTGTACAGGGACCGCGAGTAAAATGACATCCATTTGACTCGCTTCTTCGATCCCAGACACGAGATGATCGACTAGTTGGACTTCCTCTGCAATTTTTCTTGTTTCTTCAGAATGATCCCATCCGTAAAGCGTCACATTTGATCCTTTGATTGCCCGACAAAGCGAAGCACCAATCAGACCTAAACCTAAGACAAATACCTTTTTCTTCATAGGGTCACCTCTTCTAAAAGTCTTGGATCATCTGCCGATGACTGGCAACAGATTTTTGTAGTTCATGCATGTTATCTGCTGGAAAGTGTTCAAGTATTTCCATAGCAAGGGCCGTTGCAATCACATGCTCAGCAACGACAGAAGCTGCTGGAACAGCCGTACTATCTGAACGTTCAACACTTGCTTTATACGCTTCCTTCGTGTCGATATCAACACTCATCAATGGCTTGTAAAGTGTCGGGATCGGCTTCATCACACCGCGAACGATGATTTGTTCGCCATTCGTCATCCCACCTTCAAAACCACCTAAATGATTCGTCGTACGGCGGTATCCATGTTCTTGATCCCATGTGATCTCATCCATGACTTTCGAACCTGGTAAAGTGGCTGCGTCAAATCCGATACCAAATTCCACTCCTTTGAACGCATTGATACTAAGCATCGCTTGTGCTAATTTGCCATCTAATTTTTTATCCCATTGGACGTAACTACCTAATCCAGCGGGTACATTTTCAACACGAACTTCGACGACACCACCTAAGGTATCCCCTGCTTTTTTAGTATCATCGATCAATGTTTTGACTTGTTCTTCGATTTCAAGATCGACCATATTGACTTCAGAGATCGTTGTTTTTTCCTTGATGACTGCCACAGGAAGCTCTTCAGGGATCGTTGCTTTGATTCCTCCAAGAACCGCTACATGACTGGCAATTTCGATATCTAGTGCCGCTAGGATCTGTTTTGCTAAAGAACCGATCGCTACACGCATCGTCGTTTCTCTCGCTGAAGATCGCTCTAACACATTTCTAAGATCTTGGTGTTGGTATTTCATCCCGCCAACGAGATCCGCATGTCCTGGACGAGGTTTCGCTACGCGACGACGTGTGACATGTTTTTCTTCGATGGGTTCGACTGACATCACTGTCTGCCAATTTTTCCAATCTTTGTTTTCCACGATCATCGTGATAGGCGAACCAAGCGTTTTACCATGGCGAATACCTGATGTGATCTGTACACGATCTTTTTCGATCTTCATTCTGCCCCCACGACCGTAACCGCCTTGTCGTCTCGCAAGGTCTTCATTGATTTTTTCAAGTGAAACTTCTAAACCTGCCGGAACACCTTCAATAATGGCAGTAAGTTGTGGTCCATGTGATTCTCCTGCTGTTAAAAAACGCATCTAATTCGCCTCCTCTAAATAGTCTTTCACAGATTCAAGCGGGATTTCTTGAATCCTTGCTTGTCCGATCTTATCTAATAAAATGATTTTCAATGTCTTCCCACGCGCCTTCTTATCGTGGGTAATCGCATCATAAAGGGACTGTTCTTCCCAAGGTTGATAGTTGATTGGCAACTGATATTTTTCAATCATTGCAATCAATTGATCTGTGATTCCAACCGGTGATTGTCCCATTTTCTCAGCTTGTTTGGTGATTTGCACCATCCCGATCGCTACGGCTTCACCATGACTGATTTGGCCATAACCAGCAGTATTTTCAATCGCATGGCCAATCGTATGCCCAAAATTCAACAACAAACGGCTTCCGTTATCAAATTGGTCTTCTTCTACGACTTTTTTCTTCACTCGCAAGGCTTTTTCAATGACTTTTTCGCTATTCGCTAGTAGATCGGCAACTCCTGTTAAACTTGCCAGATCTTGCCACAACGTTTCATCACTGATCGCCCCACATTTGATGATTTCTGCGATTCCCTCTTGGATTCTGCGCTCTGATAAAGTCGTTAACGTTTCTGGATCGATCAACACACCGTCTGGCTGGGCAAATGTCCCGATCATGTTTTTCGCCATAGGGGCATTGATCGCTGTTTTTCCGCCAATACTTGAATCGACTTGTGCCAGTAAAGAAGTTGGGATTTGCACAAAAGAAATGCCTCGCATGTAAGTAGAAGCAACGAAGCTCGCTAAATCGCCAATCACTCCTCCACCAAGCGCAATGACTGCATCACTGCGCGTAAATTGTTCTTTTGCTAAAAACGCATAGAGTTCCGCTGCCATGTCGAATGATTTGCTGTTTTCTCCAGCTGGAACTACATAATGGACGACTTCGTAGCTGGTTCGCAATTGTTGACAGACTTTCTCGCCATAGATCGGAAAAACATTCGTGTCACTGATGACTGCGATTTTTTTATTTTTCCAGATTCCTTCAAGCCACTCAGATACATGGTCAAGTGCGTTTCGTTCAATGATGATCTCATAGCTTTTTTCTGGTAAGACAACTTCTAACATGTCGCTCCTCTTTTCTATAAGGCTTTGATTTTATTCATCGCTTCAACTAAAATCTCTACTTCTGCCATCATTCTTAGGTAGTTCTTTTCATTCAATGACTGCTGTCCATCTGACCATGCGTGGATTGGGTCAGGATGGATCTCTACGATCATTCCATCTGCGCCACTAGCAACTCCTGCTCGAGCCATTGGTGAGACAAGGTCCCAGACTCCTGTGCCGTGACTAGGGTCAACGATGATCGGGAAGTGACTTAATTTTTTGATGATCGGTACAGCACTTAGATCGAAGGTATTACGTGTGGCTGTTTCGTACGTACGGATGCCACGTTCGATAAAAATGATGTTTGGATTGTTTTGTACCGCAATGTATTCCGCCGCATTCAGCCATTCTTCGATCGTTCCTGAAATCCCACGTTTCAAGCCAATTGGTTTGCCAGTTTTACCAACCGCTTCTAGTAAACGGAAATTTTGCATGTTTCTAGCACCGATCTGGATGATATCTGCGTATTCGCAAACCACGTCAATGTGCGCTTCATCCATCACTTCAGTAATGACTTTCAAACCGTAATGATCCGCAGCTTTACGCATCATTTTCAACCCTTCTTCTCCTAATCCTTGGAAAGCGTATGGTGATGTTCTAGGTTTGTAAGCTCCACCACGTAGGATCGTTGCGCCACCCGCTTTTGCCATACGAGCAGTTTCCATGATTTGTTCTTCACCTTCTACTGAACAAGGGCCAGCCATCGTCACAAAACTGCCATCACCGATTTTCACACCATCTACATCAACGACTGTATCTTGAGGATGAAATTCTCTAGAAGTTAGTTTGTACGTATTGGAGATTTTTACAGCACGTTCTACCATATCGTATCTTTCGAATGGCACATCTTGGATGATTTTAGGATCACCGATCAATCCTAAAACAAGGCGATCTTTGCCTTGGTTGATTTGGACTTCTAAGCCCTCTTCTTTGATACGTGAAAGTACTGGTTCTAATTGGTCTACTTCAATTCCTGGTTTAATAATCAAAATCATAAGATAACATCCTTTTTATTTTTATTTTTTTTAACACTGTTTAAGCACTCGATCGACAGTGGAAAATCGTTTTTTTGTTTTCTTAAAATAACTCGTTGAAAAATGAACTACTGTGTTTCTCCTTTCGTTAGGTATAAAAAAAGCCCGCCGTAGACAAATCTACAGTGGGCCTGAAAAATTCTAACAAAAAAGCCACTATAGATTTTCATCTATGTGGCGGACAAGTCATCTCAAACATCCTTAGCCATCATAGATACAAACGTTGTGTTTGCACCCATGAGTCTCATGAATACAAACCTATCTAAAATAGCTAAAGTAATACGTATTCAGTTGTGAATTCAATGTGATTTTCATAAGAAATCGCTCCAAACTGATTTAAGATTGGTTTAAGTATAGATTTCTTTCTGAAATAAGTCAACTACTTTTTCAAATCTTTTTTCTTTTTGTCTCACTGCCGTTTTCGACGAAAGATATTTTTTAATGCCCTTAATGATTTTTCCGTTGACAAAAAATGCGAACATGTGTTCTAATCAAGTGGAAGAGGTGACTGTTATGTTTAAAAATCAAAATCCCGTATTTGACTATCAGAAAGAACCTTCTAGAGATATTTTATGTATTGATTGTAAGTCCTTCTATGCTTCTGTCGAATGTGTCGAACGAGGATTAAATCCGTTAGAAGCAAAGCTTGTCGTGATGTCCTATCCTTCAAATTCTTGGGAAGAACGAGGAAGCGGGTTGATTTTAGCTTCAAGTCCGGAAGCAAAAAAAGCGTACGGTATTACGAATATCAGTCGTGCGCGAGATCTCCCCTTTCCTTACCCAAAAGATTTGCACATTGCGCCACCACGCATGGCTTATTACATGGAGAAAAATAAAGAAATCAATGCAATCTATAAAAAATATGCAGATGAAGCCAATCACCATGTCTATTCGGTCGATGAAAGTTTTTTAGATATCACGAACAGTTTGAACTTATTTGGTGTAAAAACAGCAAAAGAACTTGCACAAATGATCCAACAAGACGTAGTGGATCGCACTGGCATCTACACCACTGTCGGTATTGGTGACAATCCATTATTGGCAAAACTAGCACTAGACAATGCCTCAAAAGATTCGCCAGATCGGATTGCAGAATGGCGCTATGAAGAGGTCAAAACTACCGTTTGGCAGATTCCCAAGCTGACTGACTTTTGGGGGATCGGTCGGAAAATGGCCGTACGCTTGAATAACTTAGGGATCGATACTGTCTACGACTTAGCTCACGCAGACTACTATCGCCTAAAAAGTACGCTTGGCGTGATCGGTACACAACTTTATGCCCACGCTTGGGGGATCGATCGTAGTTTTTTAGGCGAAAAATACACACCGAAATCAAAAAGTATGGGAAATAGTCAAATATTGAACAGAGATTATACTCGACGATCAGAAATCGAAATCGTCATCAAGGAAATGGCGGATCAATTAGGAACTCGCTTACGGCGTGCCGAAACAAAAGCCCAAGTGATCAGCCTTTGGGTCGGTTTTTCACTAGGATATATCGATCCTTCTGGCAAAAGAGGCTTTCATCAACAATTGAAAATCCCGGCGACCAATTCGAGCCATGAGCTAGCCGAGGCTTTACTCCGCATATTTGACCAGCATTACAAACGGCAGGACATTCGCAGCATTGGCGTCAATTGCTCACAACTCGTTTATTCTGCTGGACTACAATTGAATCTTTTTGATGATCCGAAAGAACAAATGAATCATGCGAAAGTGGACTTTATCGTGGATAAAATACGACAAAAATACGGATTCAAAGCGATCGTCCATGCCCATAGTTTACTGGAAGGTGGTCGAGCAATCGCCCGTAGCTCGCTTGTCGGCGGTCATGCAGGCGGAATGGCTGGTATTGAAGGTGAAGGACATGCGACGCACGAAAAAAGAATTTCTCGATTACAATGAATACCGCGATCGCCCCTTTGGCTTGAAATGGGGGACCGCTTTTGCTATGGATGAATTAGTCAAAGGGATCGATGAAAACGCAGAAGACGCCCTAAAAGACCTCCCTCCTCAATCGCAGATGAAGAGAGAAGAAATCGATCAAGTCCTGTTACAGTCCTTTCTCTATCGTCAAAAAGTGACTATCCAATTAAATACAAAAGATGAATTTGGCAGGTATTTAGAAAATATTGAAGGCGTATTTTTTGGTGAAAGTGATGAAGAATATATGACAATTGACCAGTACCAGATTCTTTGGGAGGACATTCGTCACGTTGGTTTAAAACAAGAAACAAAATGGTTTGACGTTAGTGACAACAAGACACATGACAAACAAAGTTTTCGCCCCATCGATTGGAACAATCCAAAGCAACAAGTTGAACTGCAATTGATCAAAGATGAATTTTATCAAGCTTTTGAAGAGGAAAATGAGTAAAATGGAGGTGCTGCCGATGACAATGGTAAAGAAACATTTCGAGACTGTCATAATCACTGCTTATATTGCCAAGCAAGAAATTACGATCCAAACAAAAAACGGACAAAACCATAGAGGAGCGATTCAAAAAAAGATGACAGAAGACGGTTTTTACGTAAACGGGGGCTTCATCGCTTGGGATGAACTTGATTCAATCGATTTGGAAGAAGAATATTTTCATTTTTGGAAAAACATCGTCAAACAAGCAATTAACTAGTTCATCCACCTATTGGACACCTCGTCCATCATTGAACGTTCCTTTCTTTCAGCCTAAAAAGCGTCAACCGATAAAAAATACAAACGGTTGACGCTTCTATCAGTAAAGCTAGAAAGCTTCAGTTCAAATAGTTTGGATCAGACAATAAAGGTTTTATTTTATTTGTATCGATAATAAATTCTTGGGTTCCCATAGCACCAGGTGCTACCTCATATTTATCAAAGAAGATGACCAACTGATGTTCTTTATTGATATAAAAATTTGGATCTTTTGTTAATAAAAATGAGCCATTATCCTCCAGAGCAAAGTAAGTTGATTCTGGATTTTTTTCTATCCGTCTTCTCATCTGTTCTTCAATTTCTTTTGAAAGAGCACTGAGATAATCATCACTTTTAAATAATAAAGGCAAGGACAAAACTACTTTATTTTGTTTATCTAGCGTATCAAATTGATTTTTCGTTTGTGTACTTGCTATGGTCTGCTCGATTGAACGATCAATCACTAAAAATCGTTCATCATTGACCAATAGGTGATATCCACCTGTTGTATCGATTTGTTGCCCGTTTTTCTTGAGTTCTTTTATTCCTTCCTCATAAGCCTGTTGGCCCTCTGCAAGATATTTTTGATTCAGCTGATCATGGATTTCTTCTTTCCCCATTATTCTAGGAATAGCAATCGTGACACCTGATTTCTCTTCTTGGAATGAATAGGTTTTCCCAGTAATGATAGAAACCAATTCTCCTAGAATAGGAATTTCTGTCGCCCATACGCGAAAGTCTCTATTTTGAACACCTGCAAACAAAATAAATATTGAGCAGACGATACCCAAACTGATACGACTAACATTTTTCACTTGTCGTTTCACGCTCACTTTTTTCTTTGCGATCATAAAACGCTTGAAAAGCTCTTCTTCTAATTGTTCAGGTATTTCATTTGCATGATACGCCTGATCCATCATGCTTATTTTTTTCTTTGCTCCTCCCATTTCGCTACCCACTCTCCTTTATTTTAAAATTTCTTTGTAATTATCTAGCGAGCGATACATTTTTGTTTTCACAGTACTCTCATTTAAATTTAAAATCTGAGCAATTTCTTTCAATGTAAATCCCTCAAAAAATTTCAAGATAATGATCTCACGTTCCGGACTGGGTGTTTGGCTCAACAATTCTCGTAATTCCATATAAGAAACATCATTTTGAAAATCGATGAATTCAAGACCTTGATAATCTTCCAATTCAAAATTTAATGGAATTCGTTTATTCTTACGCCAATGGTCAATTGCTGTTCGAACTAGGATTTTATAAAACCAAGCTTGAAAATGATCGATTTTCTTTACCTTTGAGAAATCCATCAATGCTTTTTGAAAGCTATCTTGGATAACATCCAACGCATCTTCTGAACTGTGCGTATAACTATAAGCGATTCGGTACATTTTTTGATATTGTGTTTCAATCAACTGTTCTAACTGAGATTCATAATATTTGACTCGCTGCTTTTTTGCTATCCGATTGAAAATATTAGACACCTCCCTATCTCATAAAAAAACAATTTGCATTGATTTTTTATCTCAAATAATAAATATAACCTAGAGCTTTTGTAAAATCTTTGTTTGCTTCCTGACTTGTTCGCGCATCTTCCCTTCTCTGTGACTCATTTATCTCTATCTCCCGTTGCTTTTCTTCTCGGATCGAAAATGTATCCATTGAATACATCAATAAAAAAAGGCTAGTAAACAGGAACAATAAGATTAAGAAAATTAGCTCTATCGTTAAAAATGAATAGTTTTTTTCATGTTTCATCCGCTCACTCCACTTTCTTTTTTTATACTTAATTAGACGATCGTTTTCTAAGAAAAGTTTCAAAAAGATTAACTTTATTTTGAACATTCCTATATTTTAAATTACTATTTCCACACAAAAGACAGGTTTGTGAGATTCTGATACAAGTATTAAGCTCCGATAAAAAGCACCAAAACCCAACAATTATTCATCAATGGATTTTGGTGCTTATTTATGTAGTATTCCACTTCTAGAAAACTATTTATTCGTTTTTAGCAAGAGATAGAACGAATGACCAGATCTTTTCAACTTAACATTGTATAAACGCTGCGAATCGAAGAAACCTTTGTTGACATAGAGAGAAACCCACAAAAATTTGAAAAGCAATCTTGTAGGTTCCTCCTTATTTCTCTGGGCTGAACATATTGCGCCCACAACTAACTGCTAGTTCTCTATCAGTTTTTGATTTTTTTTAGGACTCGTTCTAACCGTGGTCGATTATATCGTTGGATCATGATAAATGGAAGATTAACAACAAGCGCATAAATCACCATTACCCATCCTGCCCATGCAGGATTCCATAGAAAAAAGAGAAAAGCAGGTGGAATCAAAAACCAATGAGTCAATTCTGCTCGTTGTGTCTCAATCACAAATTGTTTCAGAGATTCAATATTATTGTTCGCTAGTTTTGACTTGTCAAAACCATTTTTAGCAATGACGGTCCCATCAGGTAAGCGGTCTTTCCACGCTTTTATTCGAAATTTTTTTTGCCAGAAGTCACCGCTTTTCTCAAATGAAAAAGGGCGGAACCATCGCTTATTTCTTTCAAAAAAGCCATCGTCTACCTGACGAAGTAAGTAAGAGATCCCTAAATGGATAACCAACCACGCCAAGATATCAACGAGAATCAGGCGGAAAGGAGTAAAGTAAATCAGCGGCATAAAAACCTCCTAAAATTTGATTTTTCTTCCTTTCCAAGTCACTGATTTCAAAAGATACGTTTGGATCAACGACCATAAAAACAAGAAAAGGAAAAAGAGAAAAAAGATCGGGAAAAACAACAAGAAAGCAGGGGTGAAATTCCCCACACGTTTGGCAAAGATGATGCATTGGCATACATACAGACAGTAGATGACTAGCGCAAAATGCCATTGATCCGTACGAAAAGCCAATACAGAGCCAACTCCACCAGCTATCCATAATATGGTCCCGAACAAAATAAAGGGATTGGTGGCTTTTGAAGCTGTTGCAAAATCCTTTGTCCACCCTTGGATCAGTTGCTTGAACCCTTCTGGATACATGCGAAAAGCAATCAACTCTTTTCCGCCGTATAAATGGATGGGAAGATCTTTCTTTAGGAAGCGCTTAGCTAAAGCCATGTCATCTAAAATCCCACTAGGCATATCATTATGCCCATCCACCTGAAAATAATCTATTCTTGAACACAAGATACACGGACCGAATGCCCCCGCTGCTTTTACTTTTTCCCCAAACACAGAAAAAGTATTCAATCCTACTAGAATGATCACATTAAAAATAAAAGAAAACTGTTCATAAAAGCGAACGGTCTGATGAAAAGGTTGTAGCGACATTAGTCCACGCTTTCCTCTTTTTTCGTATTCAGCCAATAATCTTTCCAAGCTATTCTCGGTTTGGAAGAATGTGTCCGCATCTAAAAATAAGAAAGTCTCACTTTTAGCATGCGTTGCACCTAACCAACAGGCAGCCGCCTTTCCATGCTGTTCACGATCATTTGAAAAAACTACTGCCCCTAAGCGTTTGGCGATTTCAGCTGTACCGTCAGTGGAAGCATCATCTACTACGATGATCTCTTGTGGTTGGATCGTCTGCTTCTGGATTGATCGAATCAATTTTGGAATCGTGTTAACCTCATTACGTACAGGAATAATGATTGAAACACTTGTTGCATGGCGAGTCGTTGGTGCTGTTTTCGCGAGAAATGGCAATCGATAAAAGATACACCAACCTGCAAGCCAAGCGACGAAAAGGACGATCATGATCAGTAACAAAATATCCCTTCCTTCCTATCCATTCGCTTCTCTTTGCACGATCTTATCACTTACTTGTTGCCCACTCAAAGTAACCATTGGCATACCAGCTCCAGGATTGACCGTTCCACCGACAAAGTATAAATTGTCATAGCGCTCACTATGTTTCCCATGTTTGAACCCATGATTTTTTTTGCGATCTGAGACAGTACCGTAGATTGCTCCCCGATGTGATAAATAATTTTTTTGGATATCTTCTGGGGTCCAACGATTTTCATAGACAATATGTTTTCTCAAATCCGTTAGCCCCATCGTTTCCAATTTGATCAAAATACGTTCACGAAAAGCATCATATTCTGCTTCTGTAAATGGTTGATCTTGTAGATAAGGGATATGAGGTAAAATCTTGATATTCTCATGTCCTTCAATCGTTTGGGAAGGATCAGTCTTATTCACATTGACCAAATAGATCGTTGGGTCTTCTGGCAACTGGTGCTGATGGAAGTTTTGATCAAAATTTTCTTTCTCCGCATTTGAAAAGAAAAAATTATGATGTGCTAATTGCGGATATTCTTTATTAACACCTAAATGCAAGACAAACCCTGAACTTGCTGGTTCAAATTTCTTTTCTAACTTCTCAGTAAACGCTGGTTTTTCATCTAATAACTGTTCATAAGCCGGGATGACTTCCATATTCGAAACAAAATAGTCTGCTTCGATCACCGTGCCATCTGCCAATCGCGCAGAACGGATCTGATCATTCTCTATATTTAATTTTTCAACATAAACGCCGGTATGGAACGTCACACCGATCTCTTTCCCAAGTTTCACGATCCCTTCCGCAATCTTGTGCATCCCACCTGGCACATACCAAATCCCTTGCGCATGTTGCATATAGATCATCATATTCAAAACCGCTGGTGCATCATAAGGAGACGAACCAACGTACTTACTGAAATAACCAAGTATCTCTTGCATTTTAGGATGACTCACTCGTTTTGCGATTCCATCATGCATCGAAGAAAAATAATCAAATCCTTTCAACGCTTTGATCACACCATGTTCTTTTAAAATCTCCATCGTTGAATCAAGCCCTTTGTCAAAATAACCGACTTCTGTATAATCGTAGATTTCTTTTGCGTAGTCTAAAAATGCTTGATACTCTGCCATATCGGTTGCAGACAACATTGGATTTTCTTGCGCCATTTTCGTTAGATCGCTGTATAAATCAATCGATGTATGGTCAGGAAAAAAAGAGCGCCACTGCAAATCCAACCGTTCAATCGGAATGTAATCTGCCATCTGTTTGCCACTTGCAATAAACAACTTTTCAAAGATTTGAGGCATCGTCAAAATCGATGGCCCTAGATCGAACCCAAATCCATTCGCTTCTAAACGGTTTAATTTACCGCCTAGATGATCATTCTTTTCATATAAAGTAACCTTGAATCCTGCTTGTGCCAAAGACACTGCTGCAGATAAGCCCCCAAGGCCTCCACCAAGAATAATGACTGATTTTTGTTTGTTTTCCATAACAGTACCTCTTGCTTTCTAAGTCTCAAAGTAAATTTTTACAGCTGGGCATTTTATATGAATCAACTGTAAAAAAACACTTCATATCTATATCTATAGTAGCATATCTGTAAAAAATCTTATTTCATTGCGCATTGTATTGTTATAAAACAATAAGAAAACATAAAATGAAAAACAGAGTAGACAAAACCAAAAAATCGTTTTGTCTACTCTGTCTCAGGCTAACCATTGCTTTTATAATCCATTTATTCTCCACAATCAAAGAATCGGGACAAATAAACCACTGATTTTCTCTTTGACTTTCGTCCATCCACTTCGCCGTTGCCATTCTTCTTTTTTGACTCTTTTCGCATGGGCTAAATCTTCCGCAAAATGATCATTCAATTCATCGATTGTTCTTGATGGTCCATAAATGAACATCGATAACTCATGATTGAGATAAAAACTGCGAATATCAAAATTAGTCGAGCCAATTGTTGCCACTACATCATCGACGATCATATATTTACAATGGATAAATGCGGTCGTATCATAAATAAACACTTCGACCCCCGCCGATAATAAGTCATCAATAAACGAGTTCGTCCCATGGAATGAAATGCCACGATCCCCTTTTCCCGGTATGACCAATTGTACCTTGATCCCACAACGTGCTGCTCGTCTAAGTGCGCCCAATGTTTCTTCATCCGGGATAAAATAAGGCATAGCGATTTTGATCGAATCGACTGCTTTACCAATCAAGTCATTAAAAGAATCTTTGATGATTCGTTCTTGATCATAAGGACCGCCATAAATGACCTGTACGATTTCCGAGCCTTTGGGTGTATCCGTCTTTAATGGAAAATACGCAGCTTGATGTTTGATAAAATGACCGATCGTTTCCGTTCCTTCATCAAGGAACAACCAATCATAAACGAAACATTCTTGTACCTCTAATACAGAAGGCCCTTCGATCCGAACATTCGTATCTCGCCAATAAGAGAACTTATTACCGCGACCACTATACTCATTTCCGATATTCATACCGCCAGTATGTGCGATTTTGCCATCGATCACAACGATTTTTCGATGGTTTCGCCAATTGGCTTTGTTACTCAACCACGGTGAATTCAAAAGATCATAAGTCCGTACTTCCACACCATTTTCTCGCAGCGCATCTAATAACCGATTCGGAAAAGCAATCGATCCAACACTGTCATACATAAAACGGACTTCGATTCCCTGTCGTGCTTTTTCGATCAAGACAGCCGTCAGTTCTTCGCCGGTTTCATCTCCTTTTACAATATAGTAAAAAAGATGAACATGATGCGTTGCCTGCTTGATATCTTGCAACAATGCTGTAAAGGCTTCCGCTCCTTCTTTTAACAATGTCAGTTGATTGTCTTTCGTTGGATACTTTTCTGAAAGATGGAAAATCTCGTTAGACAGATCGTGCTTGGCATGGATGATCTCTGAATGTTCCTGAAGGATCTTTGAAACAGTTTGTTGTACGTTTCGCTCATTCGCTACTTGCTGTTTCGGCAACTTCCGTAAACGAGGCTCACGACCAATCAAATAATACAAGATGATCCCAACGATCGGCAGAAATAATAAGGCTAAAATCCAAGCAATCTTAGATGTTGCTTCTCTTTGATCAAAAATCACTAAGTACCCACAAAGAAGAAACGCATAAATCTCCACGATCAACCACGCATAAATGATTTGATTCAAAAAAACAATCAGTGAAACCGCTACAAAAATCAATAAAATCAATAATATTTTGTATTGTTGCAATTTATTCTTTATCATCGTTTTCTCCATGTTTGCATGCTTTATTTTGTCGTTGATTCTTTTTTTTGAGACAGTCAACGATGTTGGTTACAGCACACCTTATTTAGATTATATACGTTATAGTCGCTCTAATGTAAAGGATTTTCTCCTTCCTTACATCTTTTATAGAAACTTTTCTTCTATATAATAGTCATTGTTTTTCACTCCGTATTAAGAAGAGAAAAAAAGCGCTATGATATTCGTCATCTCACAGTCTCTAAAACTGAGTAAATAGTATTCCAAAAATAAGCCAGAAACCCCAATAATTTTCGGGTTTTCTGGCTTATTTCTTAGAATTGTATACTACTGTCAACACTCTATTTCTTTATCAATTTCCCGGAACACTACTTAATTCCCAAGTAAGTGTCGTTGAATATTCTTTGGCTTCTGGATTCGTTCCTTTTGGGACATACAAACCAACACTTTTACCTGCTGTCTCTGCATCCCCAAAACGATAGATCCATGTTCCTGTTCCAGATTCTTCATCTGCTTGTAATAAGATTCTTTTAGTATTTGGTATGATTCTTTGGACGGTTTCTTCTTGTAACGTAGGCGCTGTTCCACCTTGTGCCGTCACTAGTTCTTGATTGAGTAAATGGATCTCAGAACCAAGCAACTCATGGCCGTTTTGATTGCTGAATTGTCCATTTTGCGTAACCGATAATTGCCAACCACTTCGCTCATTGTCCGGTCGGCGATCACTGATTTGGATAAAGTTCGGTCGTTCTTGTGTTTCGTTGACCGTGCCCTCTTCGTTCAGTAAACGTTGGGGTTGTGCATAGTAGGTTTGATTTTTTACTGAAATGTTCTGTTGTCCAAAATTGAATGACGACGCGAAGTCAATACTTAACAATCCTTGGTTTTCAGGTAATTCAGGTAAGTTTTCAGGATCAACCTCGTTTTCAGGAGCCAACGGGTCTACAGGTTTTGGTGTCAAAGTTCTAATTTTAGTATAAGCTATATTAGATTCTCCATTGTAATTTTGATCATCAAAACCTTTGTCCCAGTATTCAATTTGAACTTTTGTTTCAATTTCGCCGCTCACATAATCACTTTTAACTCTTCCATTAAAGTTTAGATCAACTGATTTGCCCTTATCTACAGTAACATCAGGTTTTATTATTAATTTATTTTTTAAAATTTCTATTTGATCAGATTGGATATTCCTTCCATCCAATTGAATGCTTTCTTTGATTATTTCGAGATTCTCAATTCCCAATATTTTTATTTCAAGTCTATCCGAAGGTACACCACCAGTATTTTCAATGTTGATATTGTAGGTCAGTTCCTCTCCTGCTTGAGCAATTTCTTTATTGACTTGATTAGTGACAACTAACCTTGATTGCTCTGCAAAATGAATATTATCGATTAAATTTCCTGTTGTTAACACTCCATTACTCGTGCTGACAGCTTCAAAACCAAAATATGTTACCAACTGATCTTCTGGAACTCTGTAAGTTCCACTGTGTAATGTCCACAAGCCTCTCCCAGAGGACAGTTCTTGAATTGAATTAGGATTATCTGGAGCTCCGATTCGCAGTCTCATTACATCAATACCGAATCTTCCGGCATGGTGCAGATACCATCGTAAAATTGTTCCTGGTTCATAGTTGACAAGTTGATACAACATTGATGGTTCATTAGCATTTAATTCAGCAAACTGACGCCCAGAGGCAGCTCCAGAAATATTATGAGCTGGTCCAAGACCAAGCTCAATTTTTTTATCACTAGCAGTTGTACTCCAGCCGGGTACATCAGATTCATTTAAAAATTCAACATTTCTTGTAATAACCGGTTCTTCAAAATCGGAATTTACTAACTCATCATTAACCTGTACATATTCATAGTTAACAACTATTGTACCTCCATCAATTATTCCATTAACGTTATCTGGCTTTTCAAATGGATAATAATTAGGTATTTCTTTTGGAGTAGTGGCATACTCCTCTCCTACTTTTCCAGAAATAGCTTCTGATTTAGATAACTGGTTTCCATTTATATCTACATAGTTGATAATTACACTCCCTAGTTGATTCGTCTCCTCAAAAGACTCTTCGGGATAATTATCGTGACTCTGAATGTGTGACTCATTTTCATCCATCTCCTCACTTGTTGAAGGCAATGATTCCAAGTCGCCTTTGTCGATTATAGTAATCTGGAGAGTTGAACCCTCTACTGAAATTTCCTGAATCCCCTCCGTGCTAAATACTACCGGCAAACTAAATTGGGATTGACTGCGTTCAGACCGAATGATCCAATTATTAGGTTTATCGAGTGACTGGATTGAAATTTCTGCTGGAAGTAATTCTTCAACTATTTTTGACATTTCAGGTAAAACTACATTTACCTCTAAAACCTCTTGATCCGCTAAAAAAGAAATTTGTATGGGTTCATTTGTCCTACCTGACATGCTTGATTTTTCAAAAGAAAAAATAGGTTCTATCTCTTTTTTTTCTATAGTGTTTTTTTTAGCCGGATTGACCTCGTGGTTTAGTCTATCTTGACTAGTTTCAGTTTCTGCATAAATCATGCCAAATGGCACAGAGATAACCTGTATGAATAGCATAGTAGTGCTTATTGTAAATAATGCTCTTTTCAAGCTTATGCTCATGAAGTTCCATCTCCTTTACTGCTCTTAAGCATTTTTCACTTTTATTTTTTTCTTGAAAATTAGATAAAGATTCATAATAATTAGAAGAATGATCAGTACCACAGCACCTATCAACCATAAGTTCCATTTTGAGCTAATAGTGACATCTTGTTGGTTCAATGCACGAGCTTCATCTGCATCGATCGTAAACTTCCGTTCCCATTCCCATTCCTCTTCTCCTGAGGTGGCTTTTAGTTTCAACAGATACTCCCCACTACGAAAACGATCACCTTCTAAGGAAATTGGAAAATTGAAATTGGAGTTTGGTGCCATTTGCATTTGTTCTTGACTTGCTTGGTATAAAATATCCTCTTCGCCAACTCTTTGCACCGTTGCTTCAACTTCTAAGCGATTCACAAATGTCGGAGTAAAATTTTGGAGATTGGCACTGATGACATTGCGATAGTTGAGTTGATCGGCAAAGACATCCAACAAATCTAAATCAGGTTGCACGGCGTCTTGGTTATTACTCACCACCACACCGATGATATACGCAAATTCGTTTTGGATGGCGACCCCTTCTTCATCGCTTGTTTCTTCAGTTGTGTCTTCTTTGACTTCTTCGATTCGTAAGCCACCCGCTAAGAAGCCTTCGAAGGCTTCTTTTGGCATCTTCAGATCAAGCGTCACAGTTTTCGTTTCATTACCACCAAGCTCGATGATTTCGGGTTGCTCGATCAAATCATCCAGTGAATGCTGGAGTGTTGGATCTGCTTCTTCCGCATCTTGTCCGTATTCCACTACACCCATCACGTTGGTATACGCGGTATGTGGGGTGATCTTGATTTTCTTTGCTTCTGCGTTTGCATTTTGTAGTCTCAATGTTAGTTTTTCTGTCTTATCTGGTGCAAGATTCAACTGGAAGTAACGCTCATTTCCTTCTTTTTGATTTTCTGTAAACTCCGGTGTCACATAAAAATTTAATGTTCCTTCTTCTGCACCCACGGACATTGGCACTAACAAATTAACCAATAGCAGAAGCACTACGAGACCCACTTGTTGGATTTTATTTTTTCGATATGTAATTGCTTTTTTCATTCTTTGACCCCTTCCTTTAAAGAAAGTAGCGCTACAAAATTGTAACGCTACATCATTCATTTCTATGCCCTAAAACAGCTTACTTTCCGGCGCTTTCGAATCTGGATTAAGCTTCGTCATTTTCTTCTGGTTGCCCGTCATCTTCTCCGCCTACTCCATTACTACCAGGCGTATTGGATAATTCCCAAGTAAGTGTTGATTTGTATTGTGTCGCATCTTTTGCTGTAGAACCAGGAACAAACAATTGGATTGCATTATTTGTTACCACTTCAATCTTATCATCTGCTTCTTGTTTATCTAAATCTGCTTGATTTCCCCAAACGACTGAAGAAACACCTGCACCTTTATCTTTTTCTGCAGTCATCACTGAAACAGCAGAAGCGTTTGGCATCAACTTCAAATAATTGACTTCATCTGTATTCGTAAATGGTGCGTTGAATGACGGCGCATTCTCAGGTGTACTTCCTTCATATTGGATTCTTGGATCCAACAATGAAATCTCTGCACCGAGCAATGTATCATTTACCGTTTCAGTCGTTGCTTTAAAGTCTGTCATACGTACTTGCAGATCCCAACCAGCATTCGTTCCTCGGACATCTTGTACTTGCGCAAAACTGACATAAGGAACTTTATTTTCTTCACCAGTCGTACCCTTTTTTTGTTGTTTTTCTGCAATCATGTTGTAGGTTTGATTTTGATTCGAGATGACTTGTGAACCGAAATTCATCGTGACAGCTTTCATGATCGATAAAGGTCCTGTTGTTCCTGGAACTTCAGGATCAATGTCAACTTCCGGTCCTTCTTCTGGCGGAACAACGACTAGTTCATCATCTCCATTTGCTGTAAATCCAATCGTTCCATCGGTTGTTACGTTACGTACTTCTTTTGATGTTTCTTCAGTGGTTTCTTCGGCGAAAGCTGTGATGCCTCCGGCAAAAATGGTGGATGTTAATGCTGCAATAGTTGCTAATCTAACGAATTTCATTTATCTAAGTCCTACTTTCTTTTTTTGTTTTCTTACTTTTGTGCTTCCAAGACCAAAAACTAAGTGTAACTACAATAATCAGTATTCCCAAAATTTTCCAAGCAATCATCCGACTATCGCTCGTTTTTGGTAGTCTTATATGATCGACTTGCACCACGTTTGACGGTGGTTGGGTGATTTCTTTTGGCAAGACGGGTTTAATCCCAACTTCTGGTGCTGGATCTGGTGTTCCTGGTGTTTCATAGACGCCAGTAAAACTAACTGTTCCTTCTGTTTCTACTGAGCGAACTTCTGCTCCATAAACGATCAGCGGCATATAAATTTGAATAAATAACATACCTATACTCAGTATGTATCTTTTTTTAAATTTCATATCCCTCCCCCTGTAACCTTTCTCACATGAGAGTAATTATCATTACCCTCCGCATAAACAAGATTAACGTAGTAATAAAAGAAAATAAATTCATGATTTTCACTAATTAGCGAACACCCTTGTTACCGCTTTCACTATACATTTCTGATATATTCACTCTTCCAGCTACACAACAAAAAATCGACGAGGGACCACTGGGAGCAAATAATCCCTTTAGGTACTTCATCGATTGATATCATTTTTGGACTTCTTAAAACATATGATCGAATAAAGAATTCAAACTTGAAAAAATGTTGCCCCAGTCATTTATATCAGGAACTCGATTGATCAGCACGTATTCCTTATGCAACTGATAGTCCAACATATAAGGACGATAGTTGGTCACAATCAAATCTACATGTTCAAGATTCAAACGTTCTTCGGTCAATTCATGCAAAGGTACAAACAGCACATGATGCTGCTTTGACAACAATTGGCTAGCTTGGACTTGGATCCACTGAACAAGTAAGTGATTCCCTTCCAAAAGAAATAACACTGTTTTTTTTGGTGAATAATAAGTGAATAAAATTTCTGTATACATTGTTAAACTAGCTACGATGTCAGATAAATAATCTTCTGAAAAAGAAAATTTTTTTTGATTCCTGAGGATAAATTGCTTATTTTTTTCATAAGTTGCCTTATATAGATCTTGGATGATTCTATTCTCCTCGCTTAGTAACTTATTTAAAATTGGGCTGATTTCATTGTTGATTCTTCTGCCTAGAAAAAACGACTTTAAGAAGATTGGCAAGACTGAATTATTCTCCACATTGATACCAAATACTCGGAAATAGGATTCGACAACTTCAATAATTTCCGTCCATTGGTTATACTGATCGAAAAAAAAAGCCTCTTGTTCAACTCTGTCAATGGGTCTTTTACTCACGATAACAAAGAAAAGCCAGATCACTTCATCGGGATGCATGCTAATTCCGTATTTTTTTTCGATGAGCGGAACGAGTTCAGAAAGTAAGAGAAAATCTTCTGCATCTGAAATGTCTATCTCTTTGATACTCTGGGGAATAGAAATGATATGTCCTTGCTGATTTCTGATCATCGAAATATACAAAAAATAATAAAAAGCATTGACCATGATTCCTGTCCCCAATTTATACTTGCCAAGACGCTCCCCTAACTTAGCCAAAAACATTTGATGGATACTTTCCGGGGGATAGACCGTATAAGGGGTAGGTTCTCCTTCGTAAAAAAAATCAAAAAAAAACTTGCGGATATTGCCTTCTTTTCCCACAAGATCCACCGGTTTTAAGCTAAGTGAAAGCTGATATTCTTTTAGAGCCTCATTGATTTGAGCGACTGATCGTAACATCGTACTTTCAGAATAATTATAGCGATCAGCTAATTCTTCGATGGATACTAATTCTCCGTAAAAAATGTCACTGATGATCTCAAACCAAATCTCAGATTGTAATAATGCTTCTTTTTCCTCATGATACAGTCGTCGATTTTTTTCTTTAAAAAAATAGCCAGTGGTATTTGACTCAAAAATCGCACTCTCCTCAAAATAGTTTTTCAGTTCACTGACATCTTTTAGGATCGTACGTTTAGAAACACCTAGTTGCTGCGACAGTCCAACGATCGTAAACATATTTTGTTGTTCGATCACATTTAGGATACGCATCCACCTTTCCGTAATTGTGTTCGTAATAAACTTTAATTGTAATTCTCGCATTTGAGCACCCCGTTTGTTTTTTTTATCTATTCTTAAAAAATAGATTGTAAACATGTATAACAAAAATGATGGAGAAATACTAATAATAAATTCGCGGAAAATCTAAAAAATAACTTTATCAAAATTTCTGGTAGAAGCTATTTATAATCTTATTCCCCTTATTTCTATCTCTAGTCAGCTACTGCCTATGCATAACAAAAATCTACAATCTTTAGGCTTACATTTTATGTACTTTCGTTTAGTTATTATCAGTTTTTGGATTTTTAAAAATCAATTTCTATTATATGTATTTTTAATGAACATTCTTTCGTTATACCTGATTCTCTAACTATACTCACAAAAAAAGTATCTTTCACTTCAAAAAATATGAAAATTGAGATAATTAACCTATTTTACGAGTAGCTTATCTCCTTGCATAAAAAAACGAACATCCTATAGCCATCAAACTATTTAAAATAACGGATAAAATAATTATTGTCCATTTATTTATTTCTCTAAAATCAAGGGAATTTATTGATTTTATTTTCCAGAAGTAAGAATAAATACATTCAATCTAAAAATAAAACGATCCTCCCTAAGCGATAATATTGGATCAATATACAGCGTAAAAATGGTCACTATATCTTTAGTTTCTCCATAATTTTTGCTCGTTTCACGTTCTTCAACCAGCTCTCTGTCAATGCAAAGGAAATCGCTTCATACATTTACCGAACCAAAAACAAAACAATTTGACAAGTACAAATTTATACCCGTATGATTGAGCTATAGCAACGACTGCCAAATCAACCATAAAGGAGAATACAAGTGATCAATCAACTTTTAAGAGAGCAACAACACTTTTTCGCAACTGGGCAAACAAAATCGATCGACTTTCGCTTGGCGCAATTAGCGAAACTGAAACACGGAATGAAAGAAATCGAGATTGAATTAACGCAAGCATTGTACAAAGATTTACGAAAACCAGCACATGAAGCATACGTAACTGAAATTGGTGTCGTCTATCAAAGTATTTCTATGATGATCAAAAAATTAAAGAAATTCGCCAAACGTCAACCCGTTCATACACCGATCTATATGTGGGGGAAAAGCTATCTGGATTATGAGCCTTACGGACAAGTCTTGATCATCGCTCCTTTCAATTACCCTTTTCATTTAGCGATTGAGCCACTGATTGGGGCAATCGCTGCGGGAAATACGGTAATTTTGAAACCAAGTGAATTAGCGCCTAATGTGTCCAACGTTTTGACAAAACTGATCCGCTCCATTTTCCCCAAAGAATACATTACCACTGTTGAGGGTGGTGTGGATGTAACGACTGAATTACTTGCGCAACGCTTCGACTATATTTTCTTCACTGGTAGCGTACCTGTTGGGAAAATCGTGATGCAAGCAGCCGCCAAACACTTGACTCCTGTCACTTTAGAATTAGGTGGAAAAAGTCCGGTGGTCGTGGATGATACCGCGAATCTGAAATTAGCAGCCAAGCGTATCATTTGGGGGAAATTGCAGAACAACGGACAAACTTGTATTGCACCAGATTATGTTTTAGTGTCCCATAAACGAAAAGAGGCATTGATCAAAGAAATGACGGCCGCTATCAAAGAGTTTTATGGTGCTGATATCAGAAATAATACCGATTATGGTCGAATCATCAATGATCGGCATTTTGTGCGACTACACAAGTTGTTGGAAGCAGATCAGTCATTCGTTATCGCTGGTGGTGAAACGAATCGGGCGGACTTATTCATTGAACCGACTTTACTAGATCTTCCTTCTCATGAAGCAGTAAGCATGCAAGAAGAGATCTTTGGTCCGATTTTGCCCATCTTGTCATTCGATACCATCAACGATGCGATCGCCCAAATCAAACAGTATGAAAAACCTTTAGCGCTATATCTTTTTACAACTTCTACCATGAATAAAGAGAAAATCATGTCTGAAATTTCCTCAGGGAATGTCACTGTCAATGATGTTCTCAAGCATGTTGCCAACCATCATTTACCTTTCGGTGGAGTGGGGGAATCTGGTATTGGTAGTTATCATGGCAAGTATAGTTTCTTGACCTTCTCTCATAAAAAAGGAGTATATGAGAATAGAGCAAAATTCAATGTTCCTGGATTATTTCCGCCTTATAATGAGCGGACATTAAAATTACTGAAACGAATACTTAAATAGAAATTCGACTATTCTAGCACAAATTAAAGAGCAAACCAACAGCTTGCTCCTGTTGGTTTGCTCTTTTACGTAAGATGATTTAGTTTAAGAAATCTTTTTACTTGAACCATACCTTTATTATTTTAAAATAAGAGGTTTATTTTTTATATCCACAAAAAAACTGACCTAATTTTTAGGTCAGCAAATACAATAATATGTTCGCTTACAACTAATTCTCAAAAAGTAAGCTGTTCGTAGTTAGAAAGATTGCGAAACAAAGATTTACCCTTTAAGGAATTGATGATTGAAGGTGTCTAAACTTAGCTGATCCATACCAATGGCTTGCTTTAGGTATTTTTGGATCGATCCATACTCTTTTTCAACGACTTGATAAAAACGATCCAAGTAGCTGCTGTCAACGTTCAATGCAACTTCTAGAGCAGCTAGATTTTCTTCGTTCAAGTGGACTTTTTTAGCCTGTGCTAAGATCATGGCATTTTCTGCTTTACGTAATTCGTTCGTGCGTAGATAATCCACATAGATTGCTTTTCGTGGCACGTCTAATGACTCTAACAATAGCAAAGCCGCAATCCCTGTCCGATCTTTTCCGGCAAAACAATGGAATAAAAGACTTTCTTCTTGATCTAAAGTAAGAGCCTCATGGAAAAAACTGGCATAGCCTTTTTGAGAAGTCGGATTCAAGGCAATCTCTTCATATATTTTTGTCATGTAGTTCGCCGCTTTTTCTGGTGAGCCGATTTTTACAAAATCTTCCAGCCCAGCTCCTTCGTCTACTACATCTTTCATAATGTCGATATGGATATATTTCGTCTGAGGAACAGCTTTATCTGGTCGAGCTTGGATTTCATCTTCGCCACGCAGATCAACGATTTTACCTAATCGATACGTTGTTTCTAAACGTCTTGCGTCTTCTTCTGTCAGACTAGACAATTCACCTGAACGCAAGAAAACATTTGTTAATACTTCTTTTCCGTTTCTATTTTTGATGCCACCGATATCTCGAAAATTTGTGATTTTTACCATCTCTGCAATTGCCTGCCTTTTCTCATATTTTAGGTTTATCTTAATTTCTTAAAAGAGGTTGTGTACTGCATCTGAAAGAACCACCAAAGATCCTAGTCAGTTTATAATCCACATACTCGACGGTGATGCCTCGCTTCTCTAATTCTTCCCCAATAAATGTAAATTCTGGATCTGTGACATATGTCGTCTCGTTGATTGGTAATCCATTGGTTGCCAGTCGTGAGGCTTGTGCTAAAGATACATTGACACGATCCCATTTGCTTAATTGTTCTGGGATTCCATTGAGGAACGCTTCTTCACATACGATCATCAAACCATCTCTGACAAGGCTCAAGGCGCAGTCTAGGTGTAAGATCGTCGGATGAAGCGGTACCTCGATCACTTCATAGTCAAACCGTTTGACCAAATTTCTTAACCATTGAATACCACGCGTATTAGAAGCTAGACCTGAGTTGCCCGCAAAAATCGTTTTTCCTAGCACCAAGACATCCCCACCTTCTAAGAAAGGGCCTTGCTCAGAATCGATACCTTGCGAAATATCTGGCTTAGGGATCGAAAAATACAAGCACTCGTTTACATTCGATTCATTCACGAGAATCTCACGTATTGGTAGGATCTCGTTTCTGCGATGCGCTAATTTCAAAGAGCCTTCAATCAATAGATCACCGATCGTAAAAAAGGGATCTCGAGTGAAAAAGTTACTGTAACCATATTCATTTCCTAGTTCTTTTTCAATAGTGGTCAACTTTCTTGGAATCAGAACTTCTACCTCATACTTTTCTAATACTTTTTGTAGATTTTTTCGTTCAGCTTCCCAAGCTTTTTGTTGTTCTGGGAAAACTTCATTAAAGTCCTTCCCCATTACTTCAGGCCCACTAAATAACGCTTGGTTTTCTTCTGTCAAAAAATCGACTCCAGTTAATTCTTTCGTTGGAAAGCCAAATTCTGACTGCGCCAAAACCACTCGTTTTAGGGGGGCAAATTCGCTTTTCACAAAAATATGATCCATCGTTTCTGCTTCTCCTTGATTTTGTTCGAATTTTTACAAGAAATAGCATGCGAAACCGACCAAAAATACTAAAACAACCAAAGCAATCATGGGTTCGAGCCATGTTTTTTTCGAAGAAAGAAAGACACTTTTCTTATTTTTCACAAATCCCCAACCGTACTTTCTAGGGAGTTGTACTTCTAATAATATCCCCCCTGATAGAGGCAATAGTGCCACTTTATGTCTGGATTTTGCAAATAAGAACAATGACATAAAATAAAGACCGAATTGGATGATTTTGATGAATCGAATGATTTGGATATTTTTGATTTTTCTCACTATTTCTCTCCTTCTATCCTAGCGGTTATCACCTAACAATAACACCTTTTCTCTTATTCTTAGGATATTTTTTACTTATTTTGGTTAAAGGAGCGTGCTAATCCATTGCTTCTTCTCTCCAAAACCGAATGTACATCAGAAACAACTTTTTTTACTATAACATGAGTTTACTTCTGGTAGCTAAAACCAATCATAATCGTCGGGTTTGGACTCATAATCTGAAAGATCAGTCACTAAATAGCCCACATACGGTTGATTGTCTAATCGTATGTGGACTATTTTCGATCGTATTATTTCATTTCTACACTTTCACCATTTGTTGCGATCACTTTTTGATACCAGTAAAATGACTTTTTAGGGGAGCGGGCTAATGTGCCGTTGCCTTCGTCATCTCGATCAACATAGATAAAGCCATACCGTTTACTCATTTCTCCAGTTCCTGCACTGATCAAGTCAATACAGCCCCAAGAAGTATAGCCGATCAAATCCACGCCATCATCGATTGCTTTCCCCATTTCATGGATATGTTGGGCGAGATAGTCGATTCGGTAATCGTCATGGATCGAGCCGTCTGGTTCGATGTTGTCGACAGCCCCAAGTCCATTTTCTACTACCATCACTGGGATCTCATAGCGAGAATAAATTTGATTCAATGTATACCGTAGCCCTACAGCATCTACTTGCCAGCCCCACTCGCTCGTTTCAAGATACTCGTTAGCGACACCCCCAAATAAATTGCCGCCACTTTTATCCGATCGATCATTTAGATCATCTGCAATACAAGTACTCATGTAATAACTAAATGTATAGTAATCGACTACGCCTTCCTTCAAAAGGGCTAAGTCCTCTTCCGTAATCACCACGTCGATGTTTTCTTTTTCAAAGTAGCGTTTCATGTAATAAGGATACGCACCTTTGACTTGGACATCTCCACAAAAATAATTTAAACGATCATTCATTTGTTGCGTCTTTAAAACATCTAATGGATGACATGTTTTGGGATACATCGTGATATACGCCAACATACAGCCAATCTGAAAATCAGGATTGATTTTATGACCAGCAATCACCGCGCGAGCAGAAGCAAGAAAGACGTTATGCAAAGCTTGATACTTTTCTGTTTCGGTATATGTGCGATTGAACAGCCCGTTGATTTGTTTTCCATGCTCTAAGACACCGAAATTGATTTCATTGAAGGTCAACCAATATTTCACTTTATTTTTGTATCGTTCAAAAAGGGTTGTTGCATAGCGTTCATAAAATTCGATTGTCCGTTTATCTAAAAAGCCATCATACGTTTTCCCCAAATGAAACGGCAATTCAAAATGCGAGATCGTTACGATCGGTTCAATTCCATATTTATGTAGCTCATCGAAGATCTCATCATAGAATTTCAAGCCTTCTTCATTTGGTTGTTCTTCGTCCCCGTTTGGAAAAATCCGTGTCCACGCGATCGATAAGCGATAGGCTTTAAACCCCATTTCAGCAAACAATGCGATATCTTCTTTGTAGCGATGATAAAAATCGATGGCGGTATGACTCGGGTAGTAATGGTTGGTCTCATCGATCACTAAATCAAATGTGCGTCGTTTTCCCATCGTACGATTGCCAGCACGATTATGATCGCTGATCGAATCTCCTTTCCCATCTACATCCCATGCCCCTTCACATTGATTCGCCGCTGTCGCGCCACCCCATAAAAAATTCTTTGGAAAACTCATCAGTCATTGCTCCTTTTCAATTTGATCGATAGCCTTACCGCAGTTATTCTACTGTTGGGTATAAAAAAAGACCTAATCAACCACCTAAAAAGGCCGTTGATCAGGTCTAGCTTAACTGAATAATCACTATCCTATCTAAACGATACTATTTTTTGTAACCGTTGTCAAACACAGATTTTATTCATCCTCTTCTGCTAATACAGCAATCACTTGGTTCACATTCAAAATATTCTCTGCACCAGAACGAACATATTCAGGCTGTGTGCCAACCATTTGACTATTGATAAACTCGATGACCATCGGCATATTCATTCCTGCATACAGTTCGATCGATTCTCCTTCCATGATCAATTGGGCAATGCTGTTTGCTGGCGTCCCGCCCATCAAGTCACAAAAGACCACATAGTCTTCCAACGAAGAAACGGCCGAAAGAAATTTTTCTTTGAAGTCCTCTGTTCCTTCTTCTGGTAATAAAGGAACCGTGTGGATATGAGCTTGCGGTCCCATGATCATTTCAGTACTTGCCTTTAGTCCTTCGCAAAGTTGTCCATGACTGACAAGAACTAACTCTTTGCTCATTTACAACACTCTCCTATTTTGAGATCACACCTAGCGCAGATAAGACCACGCAGATGATCAAGACGATAAAAATCGCTCTTGTGGATGTCATATTCTTTTTACCTAATAACCAATACACCCCGCCAACGATGGCTGCTGGTAATAATTTAGGGAGGATCATATCGATATTATTTTGCATATTCATCGTTACATCACCGATACTTGGCGCCCAGGAAAATTTCACATTCACCATCGTAGCAACCAATGCGCCAACCATAAATACCCCCAGTAAGGTTGCGGCATCTGTTAAAGCGGTCAACCGTGATTGCATCGTCGTGACTAAAGAAATACCTTCCTTATAAGCAAACTGCAATTGTTTCCAACGAAAGATCATGACCGCGATTTGTGCGGCGATCCAAATAAAAATACCTGCGGGGTTACCATTGATCGCCATGTTAGCTGCTAATGCCCCAAAAATAGTTGGGATCAATGCGGCGAAAATGGAATCACCAATGGCGGCGAAAGGCCCCATCAATCCAGCTTTCATCCCAGAAACAGTTTCTTTTGAGGCGATGCCTTCTTTTTCTTCGATCGCTAAATCGATTCCTGTAATGATCGTATTGAAAAAGTTTGAAGTATTGAAAAACTGTGTATGTGTCTTCATGATTTCTTTTAATTCGGGTGTATCATCTCCATAAATTTTTCGCAGTTGCGGCAAAATCGTGTAAAGATACCCTGAACCTTGCATCCGTTCATAATTCCAGCCTAATTGGAAGGTCAATAGACTTCGCCGATTGATTTGTGTAAAATCTTCTTTCGTTAACTTGTAATTAGATTTCGTCATCTTCGATTTCTCCTTCCTCAGAGGTTGAATGTGGAGTTGCTACTTGCTGATTCTCTGTTCGTTGATTATTTTTATAACTGATCGCTGCCAACGAGAAGCCAATCATTGCCACTGCCAACATCGGTAGTGAGTTGAAGGCTGCTGGCAAATCTTTGACAACACTTGCGACACTCGTTCCAAGTAACTGGACATTTGAGAACAATGTAGCTAACAAGGCAGTGATCGTAAAACCTAAAATCAGATAAGGAAAATGTTTCTTGACTGGTAAATAACGTAGTAAAATAGCAAAACCGACTGCTGGTAAAACGGCTCCTGCGACAGATAAGCCATCCCCTAACCATTTCAAATCGCCGTTTAGCACAGCAACGACGTTTTCAACGAGTCCGCCACCAAATGCTAAAGCTAGAAAGACAGGGATCATACGTGATAATGACCATGGAAGAGCACCTAATAAATAATTGCGTTCAATTGCTTTATAATTCATTGTTTCTACATGTTGATCGATACGATGAGCGAAGTACGTATTCGCAAAGCGGGCTAAAATATCTAGCTGGATCATTAAACTAGCGACAGGAACGGCAATTGCTGCAATTGCCTGTTCTGGATTCATTCCTAATGATATAGAAAAAGCAGTTGCCAGTATCGTTCCTGAATTCGCATCGATTCTTGAAGCCCCACCAAATGTACCAACACCTAAGACGGTCAGTTGCATACTTCCTCCGATGATCAAGCCAGCTTGCAGATCACCCATGACTAAACCGGCGAACAATCCGGCAAAAACAGGGGCACTCATCGAGGAATAGATTTGTAGTTCATCTAAAATTTGATAACCTGCGTATAAAGACAATAATAAGATCTGCCACCATTGAATGGACATTTACTAATCCCTCCTTATTTATTCAAAAGACTCATGAAGTCTTCTGCCTTATCACTTGGCACCATTTGTGCGGTCAAATGGACCCCACGTGCATGTAACTGTTTAAAATCTTCAATATCTTTTTCGACCACATTGATCGATTTTGTGATTGATCTTGTTTCATTGGTTTGAGACATATTCCCCACATTGATTTCCTTGATCGGTACACCTAATTCAACAAGTTTCAATAATCGATCAGGTTTTTTCGCAACGATCAGTAAACGTTGGGAATCGTACTTCCCTGCCAAGATATTTTCTGCTGCTTTTTCAATTGGCAAAACACTCAACTTAACTCCTGCTGGCGTTGCTAATTTCAATCCGCTTTTTTCTACTGCATTCATTGCGACCTCATCATCCGCCACTAATATTCGAGTAATCGACAACTTCGTTACCCAAAGATTCGCGACTTGTCCATGGATCAAACGCCCATCGATTCTTACACCAATAATTGCCATTGTTCCTTCTCCTTTACAAATAAATTTCCTATCCCCAAAAACAAAGGTAACGCTTTCATTCTTTGCCTGATTTTTGATACCAAGGGGTTGCTGTCTGATTGATCACTTGATTCAAGGCTTCAATATTCTGTCTACCTTGTGTCCGCAGCCATTGGATAGCCCCTTCTTTTCCAGACTCTACATACGCTTTGACGCCGTCTTTCCAAGTCGCTCGCCCACACAAGACACCATTGAAGCTGGAACCTGACTCATGCGCAAAGATCAGTGTTTGTTGGAATAATTCAGCCGACACACCGGCACTTAGGAAAATAAATGGTAAATGGGTCGTCTCACTTTGTGCCTTAAAAAAGTCAGCTGCTTCTTTTTTACTATAAACGATTTCCTTTTCGCCAAAGCCTTCCACAAAGTTCATATTAACTGGTACTTCAACTTTCAAAACATCTACTTGGTATCTAGGTTTTGAAAATTCTTTCATCATTTCGATCACTTTATGCGGTTTGATCTTTGCATACTCTGGTGAAGCGTTATCATTTATTCCAGCATCATAAGAAAGTAGTTCTAAATAAAATGGGCGATCTTCTCCTGCACACTCGCTTCCCAGTCGCTCAATAAAGATATGTTTCAAATGATTGATTTTAGGATCTTCATCCACATCATAATAAAGTAAAAATTTGACTGCATCCGCCTGTTCTTCTTTCAATCTCAAGGAAGACCAATCACTTAACAGGTCTGGTAAACGTCCAGGCGTGGAGACATCATAACCTGTTTTTTCGTAGGCTAAAAGCAAACCAGCTTCTTGATCTCGAACTTTGGCAGCGGGTAATCCATATTCTGGATCTAACAAAATAGCTGAAGCATAAGGCGTCAACTCACTAGAAACCAACGCTTTGAATTCGATCAATTGTTCCTCTGTCGGCGTTTGCCCTAAGGCCGACAGCATTTTTTTCAATGCGCCTCGCTGATCGATTGCTAATGCACTGATGATGCCGTCTCTCGTTGCCAATTGCTCCATCGCTTTTTTCTTGTTTGGTGTCATCTTTTTTTGTTTCCTCCTTTATTCCGCATCGGGATATTCATGGATCGTCACGCCTTTGACTACTCGGTTCACGGTTCCTGTCGGTGAAGGCGTGTCAGGTGTATTACCAACTTTGATCGACATTTGCAAAGCAATGATTTGTGCGGTTAAAATCATGACTACAGATAAATACGCATCAGGTAATTCTAACGCTTCAGGTTCTAAGAAAAAGTTTGTCCCAGAAAAATCTCTGTTTGTTGATTGAGCGATTGCTAAAACATTGGCAGCAATACCGTTCTCATGGATTTCTTCTAAAATATCTATATCATAGTTGCGTGTATACTCTTGGTTCGTCACAAACCCGATCACTAATGTTTGATCATTGACAAAGGATTTTGGTCCGTGACGAAAGCCCATCGAAGAATCAAAGATCGTCGCGATTTTTCCGGCAGTCAACTCCAAGATTTTCAGCTGTGCTTCTCTTGTTGCTTGCGCTAAACTTCCAGAACCTAGATACGCCACTCGATCAAAAGGAATCGTTAAGAACCCTGCTAATTCTTGCTCTCTTTCAATCACAGCTCTACCAATACGGCTCAATGTGTGGAGATATTCTTGTTTCTTACCTGTATTCGTCGTATCAAAAAGCCAAAGTGCGCTCAATAACATACAAGTAAAGCTACCTGTCATGGCAAAGCCGGCATCATTTGACTTTTCTGGCATCAACAACAAGAAGTGTTGCGATTGCCCATGTCCGATTTTTGCTAGCTCGCCGTCTTTTGCACAGGTAATGGTCAAATGAAAAAGTGTGTTTACCACTTGATCCGCAATATTGACCGCCGCTAAACTTTCAGGACTGTTGCCACTTCTCGCAAAAGAAACGAGTAATGTAGGTTGATCAGGAAACAAATACTCTTTTGGAGAAGCCACGATATCTGTCGTACCAAAACTGTGAAAGGCAAAACGTTCCGTATCCCCATGTTCATTTAAGTAAGGAACGATCGTATCGCCGACATATTGAGAAGAACCCGCACCGGTAAAAATGACTTGGATTTGCTTACCGTTAGCTCTTTTGTCAAGTGCATCAAAGAACTGGGAGAGTTCATTTTGCTTTTCTCCCAAGATTTCTACAACCTCTTCCCAAAGATCGGGCTGCTGCTTGATTTCTTCTGTAGTGATCCTTGCACCTATTTTTTCTAATTCATCCTTTGACAGTTCAAACATTTTTCATTTACCCCCTAGATTACTCCGAACATGACGGATCTTATAATGGAATTGGTCTGCTCTTGCGATACTATCTGTGTATTCAATGATTTCGTTTTTGATATTGAACGTCGTCCGTTTCAAATGTAAGATTGGCGCACCATCACAGATGTGCAGCAATTCCGCATCTTTTGCATACACAATACTTGCGTAAAATTCTTCTTCTGCCACTTGGACATGTTGATCAAAATCTTCCAGAAAGACATCATACAAAGGCTTACTTTCCAATAATGATAAATCAAGACCAAGAAACAGTTTTGCTGGTAAATAGGATCGCTCCACCATTAAAGGCACATCGTCTGCTAAACGTAGCCGCTTGATCTTGAAGATCGCTTCGCCTAAATTGACATTCAAACATTCAGCCAACTGCTTGGTCGCTGCTAGTTTTTCAAATGCTAAAATACTCGTTTTCGGTGTACGTCCCAATGCTTGCATCTCTTCTGTGAAACTGTAAGCCCCCGCCAAACTGCCGGCTTGATTCGATAAGTCACTGACAAATGTTCCTTTTCCATGTTTCTTATAAATGTAACCAAGTGTTTCTAACTCCTGCAACGCTAGCCGAACCGTCGTCCGACTCACCCCATAGTACAGACATAATTCCCGCTCAGACAACAATTTATCATGAGGGATCATTTCTGCCTCGATATGTTTTTTTAGTGCATCAACTAGTTGATAATATAACGGCTTACCCTTACTAGAGTTTTCCATTTTTATACCCCTTCCAAACTGGTTATAACCACAAGACAATCGTAAGGCAAAAATAACCGTACGTCAACACGAAAAACATCGTAAAACATCTATATAACAACGTTTCCAATGAAAATATATAAATCACGTTTAAATACCTCGAAAATACCAGTTAAAATAAAAAAACATCATAATAATAGAAAAAATAAATAAAATCCTTATAATAAAAAAGTTTATTCACCTCATTTTTTATAAAATAACGAGTATAACCAACTCCTCTTTTTCTTATAATTAGCAAAATTCCAATAAAAAATAACATAAAAAAAGAAACACTCCATTTCGCACCGATAAGCACTTGAAGCGTTTCTTTTTCGTTATTTTAAAGATGCTAATAGACTAGCGAACAAGCTTTTCTTGCCAAGAAGAAGCTGTCTGCATCAAGACTTCATTTAACTCTTCGATGTTACTTCTTCCTTGTTCAGCTAACCATTTTTTTGCCGCTTGTGTCCCTTGTTCTGCAAAAGGTATCACGCCACCTGCCCACGTCGCCCGTCCGCATAAAACACCATTGAAAGAAGAACCTGCATTTTTAGCAAAACGCAACGTCTCTTGAAATTGTTCCGCACTGACACCTGCACTCAGAAAAATAAACGGTAAGTCAGTTGCTTGACTTTGCTCTTGGAACAAAGCGGTTGCTTCTTGCTTGGAATACATGATTTCTTCCCCAAACCCTTCGACAACATTCATATTGACCGGTACTTCTACTTTTAAGACATCTACATTGAACCTAGGATCAGAGAAAACCTTCATCATTTCAATGACCTTTTTCGGTTTTATTTTCGCATATTCCTTTGAGGTAGTATCAGCGATCGTTGCATCGTAGGACAATAATTCTAAAAAGAAGGGCAGATCTTCCGCTAGACATTCCGAACCAATTCTTTCCACGTATGCTTGTTTACGTTCATTGATCTCCTTACTTTCGTCAACGTCATAGTAAAGCAGGAATTTGCATCCGTCTGCTCCCGCTTCTTTTAATCTTTTGACTGACCAAAATGCTAAGGTATCCGGCAAACGTCCAGGTATCGTTGTATCATATCCGGTTTTCTCATAAGCCAATAACAAACCAGCTGTCTCGGCACGTTTTTCGGCAGCAGGCAACCCATATTCTGGATCTAAAAGAATGGATGAAGCGAAAGGGGTCAACTCTTCAGATACACTTTCTTTGAAAAGTATCAAATCCTCGACTTCCACCTTCTCTTTGTGTGTTGCTATCATTTTTTTCAACGCACCTCTTTGATCAATCGCTAAAGCCCCAATGATGCCTTCTGGATTACTCATCTTTACCAATGCCTGATATTTTTCCGCAGATACTTTTCTCATCTTTTCAACGTCCCTTCTAACCTAGAATCGATCAAACCAACAATTTCTTCTTGTGTGGAAGCCGCAATAAACGCCTGTTTAAAGCCATCATCCATCAACATCCGTGCCATTTGCGAAAGAAGTACCAAGTGGCTAGTCCCCGCTTCTGCGGCTGGAATAAACAAAGCAATCACATACTTGATCGGTTGACCGTCTAAACTATCCCATGCAACCGCATTCGTTAATTTCAAGATAATGATCGTTGGCTCTTGGATACTTTCACTTTTGGCATGAGGGATCGCAAAGCCATCCATCATACCAGTCGTTCCTTCTGCTTCTCGTAGCTTTAATCCATTTTTGACCGCTTGCTCGTCAGTCGCCTTTCCTACTTCAACGATTTTTGTTGAAAGAAAGTCAAACACCGCTTCACGAGTATTTGACACAACGTTGGTATAAACAAATAAGTTATTCATCAAAAGAATCCTTCTCCTTTCACACACGTAGTGACTTTCTTTTTTGAACTAAGCCCAGTAATACGCCGCCCACAACAGATCCAGCAAGAATCGCCAGAACCCACAGTAAACCATGTGTCACTACTGGTAAAACGAGAAACCCGCCATGTGGTGCCGGAACTTGTACCCTAAAGAAATAAGTCAAGACAGCAGCAATTGATGAACCAAGCATCATGATCGGCAACACACGAAGCGGATCTTTTGCCGCAAAAGGAATCGCCCCTTCCGTAATATGTGTTGATCCTAGAATAAAATTGACTAAACCAGCATTTTTTTCGTTTTTCTCGAAGTATTTGCCAAAAAGCAAGACAGCAAACCCAGTAATCAATGGTGGCGCTATACATGCTGCGGAAACACCTGCCATGAAGCTGGTATTCCCTTGCGCCAAAAGAGCCGTTCCAGTCACGTAGGCGGCTTTATTGATCGGGCCACCCATATCGAACGCACACATACAACCGACGATCACGCCTAAAACTAATGGACTTGAATTTTCAAACCCTGCCAGAAAATCCATCATGCCTTCATTGATACTCGCCATCGGTCCTGAAATGACTGTCATGAGCAATCCGGTAATCAATACACCTAGTACGGGATACAAGAAAATCGCTTTTAATCCATCCAAGGATTTAGGCAATGGTTTTAACGCTTTCATTAATCCCAACACGATATAGCCTGCCAAGAAACCGGAAATAATCCCTCCTAAGAAGCCCGTCCCACCATCTGAAGCAATCAGTCCGCCGACAAAGCCTACAACCAACCCAGGTCGCTTAGCAATTCCTTCAGCAATAAACGCGGAAAGAATCGGTACCATCATACTCATCGCAAAACCACCGATGCGATTCAGACTCGCCGCAAATTCATTGTATTGCGTATTCGCCGGATCAGCAGAATAGATTCCCCATAGAAAAGAAATTGCAATCAAGACCCCACCACTGACCACAAAAGGCAACATATGGGAAACCCCATTCATCAAATTCTTATAGATGCCGTGACCAATGCTTTGTTGCGCATGCTGTTTTTCATTATCTGTTGTTTTTACTTTTTCAGAAATCACTCCTGCTCCGCTTAAAGCCGCCGTAATCAGCTGTTCGGCTTCTTTGATTCCTTTAGAAACGGAAACATCAATGATTCTTTTTCCAGCAAACCGTTCAGATTGAACATCTTTATCCGCTGCAATAATCACTGCCTCTGCTTCAATGATTTCTTGTTCTGTCAGTCGATTTTCTACCCCCACTTGGCCATGCGTTTCCACCTTGATCGAAATCCCTTTTTTCTTCGCTGCCTGTTCCAGTGCTTCTTGTGCCATATACGTGTGGGCAATACCTGTCGGACAACCAGTTGCTGCAATTAATCGATACTTAGCCATTATCTGAATTCCTCCTTATGAATGGTGATTTCTTTTTTCAACTCTGCTACATCTGTAAAATCAGTTAATCCTTTTTGAAACGCAGTCGAGCTACCAGCAGCTAAACTGTCCGTGAAAAAATCTGTAGGATCTTCTCCTTTGATCATCCCTGCCAAAAAAGTCCCTAATAATGTATCACCGGCACAGGCAGTATTGACGACTTTTCCTTGCGGTGCATTTCCTGATAAACAATAATCTTTGTTCACGTAAATTCCACCAGCTTCACCTAATGACAACAACACATGTTGAGCTCCTGCGGCTAATAACTTCTGACAATAGTTGACGTATTGCGTTTCTGCGATTTCTTCCTCAAACCATTCTGCCAATTCCTGTTCATTCGGTTTCAGTAAAAACGGCTGATACTTTAAACATTGGGTAACGATCTTAGCACTTGTATCTAAAATCAAACGCACGCCATTCTCATGACAAATTTTACTGATTGCCACCAAGATCTCTTCTGGCACGCCTCTTGGCAAGCTCCCTGAAACACAAAGATAATCCCCTGCTGACAATTGCTTGATTTTCGCAAGTAATTCTTCGATCCCCTGTTGATCAATCTCTGGACCACGATTGACTAGCTTGTATTCATCGGCTTCCTCATTCACCTGAGTAAATACATTGATTCTAGTCATTCCCGGCACTGAAACAAAACGAGCTTCAATCCCTTCCTTGGTCAAACAGTCTTCGATATAAGCCCCGGTAAACCCTCCACTAAAACCGAGTGCAGTATTTGGTATGCCTAGTTTCTTTAAAATCAGTGAAACATTGACACCTTTCCCGTTTGCTTGGATGTCATCATCGATTGATCGATTCACGATATTCGGTTTAAGTTGTTCTACTTCGATAAACAGATCAATCGCCAGATTCATCGTACATGTATATACGTTAGCCATCTTTGCGCCTCCTAACTTTATCTACAGTATGACCTGTTTTTTGTTGTACATGTTTTCTAAATCAAGACAAATTTAGGGAAAACTTTACAAAACAGAATTTCACAAAAGTAAGGGGTTACATTCGTGGTAGAATAAAAAGATAAAAAATAAAGGGGTGAAATGGATGGAGCATAAGTTGAGTGAAGCAGAAAATTTTTTATGGGATTATATGATGAACCATATTCAGGAAATCCCGAATCTATCGATCATCAAGTTAAGCGAACGGGCAAATGTATCCACCACAACGATCGTTCGCACGATGAAGAAAAAAGGCTATGAAGGCTATACCTCGTTCAAGCATTATCTAAAAGAACAAAAGAATACAAAAATCAATTTTTCTACTGTAGATAAAGTGGATGGAGAAATAAAAAGCTCCATTCTAAAAAATGAGCAAGAAGTCGTGCGTACGATCAACATGTTAGATACAGGGGTGATCGAAGACGCCATCCAAAAAATCTGGAGTTCACAAAGAATCATTATCTTTGCCAGAGGATTTTCCGAAATGATCGGGGAAGAAATGCGAACAAAATTTCAGCTACTCGATAAATACTGTGTTCTTCATACCGATCCAAATATCATCAAAACAATCAGTCGCAAATTGCACAAAAAAGATGTCGTTCTTTTTATTTCCCTGAACGGTGAAACAGAAGAATTAGTAGCCGCTGCGGAAAATTGCTACCGTGAGGAAATCAGTTCAATCCTGATCACCGCCTCCCGGGAAAGTCGTTTGAACCACTTAGCAGAATTATCCTTGATCGGCTTTAAATCCGAAATCTCCTTTTTCCCTGAATATGAAGTCCGCTCTCGGTTACCACTTTCTGTGATTGCCCGAATCTTGTTGGATTCGTATGCGATCCGGGTGAAGAAGGGGGATTGAGGAGCATATAAAAAAAAGCACTGATAATCGAAAACATGAAGCTGCTTTCGGTTATTGGTGCTTCTTTATGAGGACGGCTTGATTTTGACTTATGACATCGTACCTAATGGACTGCGACAGCCGCCAAAGGTAATTTTTTCCTTTTCAGCGATTTCTTTTTTAATAAATGGCAAAACACTCTGCGCATAAAGTTCATCGATTTTTTCAACAAGCAAATGATCACTCGCCAATGTTTTCTTTTCTAGCAGTGCGTTAAACCATTGCTGGATCTCTTGTGGATACAAGTTGCCTGCAATCGAAGACAAGCAATTGAAACCTAAGTCGATCTTTCGTGCTAATTCTTTTTCTCCTCCTGCATAGATGTGCAGTTCCTTTGATGTTCGAGCAAGTAGCTCTTGGACAGTCGTTGGATCACCCGCCTCTTTGATACCGATGACTCGTTCCTCTTTCAATAGTTCAATGTAAGTTTCAAGAGCACAGCTAAAACCTGTGCGAAGCGGGTTATTGTAAATAATCGTTGGTTTGTTACTCAACAAGATCAGCTTCGAAGCATAAGCGAAAGCTTCCGCCTGACTAGGTAGCAGATATGGCGGGAAACCTAATAATATCCCCTTGATGATAGTTGATTGACTGATTTTTTCTGCAAGCAACTCCGCTTCTTTTTGACGAATACTCGCTAACCCAAAAATCAGCTCAAAGTCGTTAGCGACCTTCAATTTAGGAAGCTGTTCGATCATGGCTATTTTTTCTTGAACTGTTAGCGAATGTTGTTCGCCAGTAGAGCCGCACACCAAAACCGATTTTACACCTTTATTTGCTAAGTATTCGATATGAGCAAACGTTGCATCGATATTCAATGTTTCATCTGGATAAAAGGCTGTAGGAACAGCTATATGATAGTTTTGAGTAAGAGACATGCGAACACCTCAGTTTCTTTGATTTAGGAATAGTCTAACATACTTGACAGAAATATTTTGCAGTTAGGTGAAAAAACTATAAACAGTGATAACCATATAACGGAGGTCAGGACAGAAAAGGTAACTTCTGCTCCCGCCGTTTATTCAGTATTAAGGAATACAACAAAGATGAATGTTATGCTTGTCTCAGACATATCCTCCTCTACAAAAAAGAACCGATACTCCAAAGATAGTTTTGGAAAATCGATTCATTCGTTGATTGTTCTGTTTTTTAGCGCCTATAAATAGGACTAACCTTTTATGCTTTTCTGAGTTCCAACCCTTATCCTGTCGCCAAAACAAAACACAGAATTGCAACTAAAACCATCAAAACAAATTCGAACTTCATCTCCGTTCCATACGTTTGATTCGGTAGATAGATTGCTTTTCGTTTCGATTGATAAGGGATCTTAGGGCGGTTGGGTTGAGCAGACTCAATAAGTATCGATAATAAAATCAGTGTGAAGTAAATAGGATTTTGCTGTGCCGCAAAATAGATACTTGAAACTAATAAAATAAAACTAGTCCCTTTGAGTATTCTAGCGTAGGTCATTTTTATCTCTCCGTTCTATTCTTCTTTTATTTGTAGGTTTTCTGTCCTGATTATCTTGCTATTTTCTATTATTTTTATACCTCCACATGATGATCAACACAATCATCATCACTAGATAGGAGGTGAGAACAATTATTTGGCTCACTCATTTCACCTTCTCTAAAACTTTCATAGACTCGATACTTTTATGTATTCATTTTTATTACTAATATACAGACGTAGTTCAAATTATTATTGTTGCTAAAAATGATACAATTCTAATTCCAAAATGGAGCAAATCATAAGAACTAAAATCGTGGGAATCAGCGCAAACATCACTTCCGTTTTAGATGTTTGATTCGGTAGATAGATTGCCTTTTTTCCCGATTTGTAAGGAGTTTTAGGTTGGTCGGATTGGGTATATTCAATAAATAGTGATAGCATAATCAGTATGGTATAGATCGTATCTTTCATTGCAGCAAAATAGATGCTTAGCGCCAATAAAACCAGTTGGATGATTTTGATTATTCGAACGTAGGTCATCTTTCATCTCTCCATTCTATGTATAAATAGTAATCACTACTTCCCTACAACTATATGTACGCCAAATACTAAAATGTTACTTTAACAAATTAAAATAACTACTAATTTAATCATATCAAAAAATATAAAAACTTTTCATCTTGTTCCTAAAAAGCTGTTTTAACAGCATAATCGTCACTACATTCATTCGTCTAAATCAAAAAACTATAAACGAATAAAAAAACGGAACAACAGAATGGATGAATCCATCCACCTGTTATTCCGTATCTAATACTATTTAAAATCAGTTTCTACTCTACAAATGGCTCTTCACCTAGCGCTTGTTGTGCCGCTAAGTTTAGTAGGCTCCACTGACGGTCGTGTCCTGGTTGGAAGAAGAAGTCTGCTTCCGCCAAGTCTTCGATCGTTAATTTTTGTTGGATGGCTAAAGCCAAAACATTTCCTTGAGGAGTAATGTCTTTCGTTGATAATACTGCTCCACCTAGCAATTGGTGCGTAAATGGATCATACGCTAATTGTACGGCTGCTTTTGCATTGCCAAATTCTTCTGGTACGAATTTTGGACGGATCGTATCTTCATAGAAGGCTGTTTTGATTGCTACACCAGCGCGATCAGCTGTGAAGCTGTTCAAACCGCTTGCCGCAAAGTGATAGTCAAACACACGTAACGCAGATGAGCCGACTAAGCCGCCAAATGGTTTGCTTGGTGTTTGTTCAAATAAATGTTGGACCACATAGCGTGCTTCTCTACGTGCAACTGTTGCCAATGCGATCGGCACTTTTTTGCCTGCTGGGATCGAGTAAGCAAGTGTCGCATCCCCTACCGCATAAACATCAGGCAAGTTTGTTTGTAGATATTCGTCTGTGATGATCCAGCCACGTTCATCTAAGTCCACGATTCCTTGCAACCATTCAGTGTTCGGTTTGACACCGGCAGCTTGGATGATCAAATCAGTTTCGATCGTACCACTCTCTGTTTCGATTGCAGCTACTTTACCGTCACCAGTAAATGCTTTGATGTTCACACCAGTTTTGATGTTCATCCCTTTTTCTTTCAAGTGTGCTTCTAAGATATCTGTCATTTCCTTATCTAAGTAAGTACCTAAAGGACGATCGATCATATCTATTAATGTAACTTCTTTCCCTGCATTCAAGAAAACTTCTGCGGCTTCGATCCCGATGTAACCTGAACCGATAACAGCTACTTTTTTCACTGCTGGATCTGTCATGCGTTCTTTGATTTTCGTTGCCCAATTGTAGCCACGCATCAAATACACATTTTCCAAGTCTGTTCCTGGAACAGGTAGTGAGTTTGGTTTAACACCTGAACTCAAAATCAATTTATCATAAGCATACTCTTCTGTATGTCCATCTTCTTTACGTGTAACTGTTACTGTTTTTTTATCTGCATTGATTGTTTTTACTTCGTGGTTATTTAATATACCCACATTTGGTTGTGGAAAGTTTTCTGGTCTGAAGTTGCGGACGTCATTCACACTAGTGACTTGATCCTCTAAATATAACTCCATACCGCATGACATAAATGAAACATAGTCGCCTGCTTCAAACAAAGTGATATCAACATTTTCTCCGTATCTAGACAGTAATTCTAAAATGGATTGATGACCTCCATGTGATGCACCGACAATAATTACTTTCGTTTTTTCCATTGACAAGACCCTCCTCATAACAATTGTTTAGAAACATCCTAAACATTTTTACGATATCATTCATCTTCTAATAAAGCAAATGAAAAGGCTTGCCTAAAAAGTAAGTTATGTTATTTTAACATTATTTTTCCAGTTCAGTTAAAAATGCGCCAATGCGTCTACACGCTTCTTGCAGATCGTCCATACCACTTGCATAAGAGATCCGAATAAAGCCTTCGCCTGCTGGTCCAAAAGCAGAACCAGGGATACAGGCAACTTTGCCTTGTTCTGCGAGTGCTAAACAAAAGTTCCACGAATTCATCTGGATAGTTTCTGGTAAGCGGCAGAACAAATAAAACGCGCCGTCTGGTTGAGAGATTTGAAATCCTAATGCTGTAAGCTGAGGCAATAGATAATCCCGACGTTCAACGTAGCGGGCTTTCATTTTTTCGCCTTCATCCATACTTTTTGTCAGTGCTTCGATCGCCGCTTTTTGAGAAATCGTTGTGGCAGAAGTCACTAAATATTGATGGACTTTGATCAATTCATCGATCACCGGTTTTTGGGCAAAAAGGAAGCCAATCCGCCAGCCTGTCATGGCATGGGATTTAGATAGCCCGTTCACGACAATTGTTTGTTCTGGTAGATACGTTGCGATCGATACATGTTCCCCAACATAATTCAACTCGGCGTACACTTCATCACTGATGACAAAGACTGGATGTTGACTCAACACTTCCGCAAGCTTCTTCATTTGTTCAGCGGATAATAATGTCCCAGTCGGATTACTTGGATAGTTCAAGATCACTGCTTTGATCTCGTCTCCGTATTTGGCAAACGCTTCTTCTAGTTGCTCAGGTTGGCAAATAAAACCAGTTTCTGAGGTATCGATCGTAATCAATTCTGCGCCTGCTAGATCAACGATTGGTTGATAACCAGGATAAGCAGGTGCCGGGATCAACACTTTATCGCCTTCTTCTAAGACAGCTAATAAAGCGGTCGCAATCGCTTCTGTGGCGCCAATCGTTGTCAGTACTTCCGTTTGTGGATCATAGGAAAGACCGTAACGTTCTTTTTGGAAGAAACAAGCTGCCTCGCATAATTCTGGTAAACCTCTCATCCCTGTATAATGGGAATAGTTTTCTTTGATTGCTGTGATACCAGCTTCTTTCACTGCTTCAGGTGTTGAAAAGTCTGGCTCACCTAATGTCAATTTGATGATATCTGGAATACTTGAGATCTGTTGATCGAACATCCGGATCTGTGAGACTTCGACTTTAGCCAGCCTTGGATTAAAACGATGGTGTAAATTCATAGACTTCTCCCCTTTTGGTTACTATCCTTATTTTTTCAGAAAAGTTCCTTGGTGTAAAGGATTGTTTTGTACCATTCCAAGCCTTTTTCTAAAACGGACATATCAAAATCAAATGTCGCATCATGAAGTGCAGGTGTATCGCCTACACCTAGAAAGAAAAAGACACAAGGATAGTGTTCCGTATATACGCCGAAATCTTCTGCTTGTAAGACAGGCTCAGCTAATTCATGTAATAGTTCTGAATGAGCAAGTGCCGCGTACAACTTTTCATCATTGCGCACAGCAGGGTACCCGTCATTATAGCGAAAGGAGATCTTTGCTTGAGAAGTTTGTTGGAATTCTTCTGCTAGTCGTGCTAATTGCGCTTTTAAGTCTGTTTGTGTCTTGCGACTGTAAGAACGAATGCTTCCTGAGATCACGACTTCATTGGCTAAGACATTGCGGATCGTACCGCCTGTGATCTGGCCGAATTTTAAAAGATGTTCAAGATTTGCTGGCAAAGATTCGTCAAAATCATAGACTTCTTTCATAAAACGCACGGCTGCTTCTAAACTATCGATGCCTTGACTGCTGGATGCGACGTGTGCCGATCTGCCTTGGACAATGATATCCGTTTCGCTACTTTGCGCCAGCAATGCACCAGGGCGTGAGAATACTTTGCCTTCTGGTAAACCTGGCCATAAATGAAAGCCGAAGATTGCCTGGACATTGTAATGTTCCAGCAACCCAGAACGGATCACACTCTCTGCTCCACCAGCAATTTCTTCTGACGGTTGAAAGATCAAGACGATATTGTGTTGCATCTCTTGTCGATGCGTAGCAATATAGTCAGTCAGCCCTAAAAGCATCGCCATATGGCCATCGTGTCCGCATGCGTGCATGAATCCTGGATGTGTAGAAGCAAAAGGTAACCCTGTGGCTTCCGTGATCGGTAACGCATCGATGTCTGTCCGAAAAGCAATCGTGGTCGCTTGTTGCTGATCAAAATAGACCAACAAGCCTGTTGCATCGATTTCATGGATCACGCCACCACAGTTTTTGATTTGTTCGTAAAGGTATTCCTTCGTTTTAAATTCTTGAAACCCAAGTTCAGGAATTTGATGTAACGCCATTCGATGTGCTGCCAACATGTCGCTTCACCATCCCTTCATAGATTCCTTTTACCACGGTTTCATATTGCGCATTAGGTACGCCGATGATCAAATTCAACTCTTGCGCCCCTTGCGAAAGAATCGAGGTTCTGATTTCTAACTCGTTCAAAATCGACAACACTTTTCCAGAAAGTCCGATCGGTTCTTTATGAGGACCGCCTACAACCGAAATCAATGCGAGATCTTCAATCACCTCGATCTCTTCTACGCCTAATTCTTCACGCAATTCTTTCGTGATCAAAAATAATTTATCCATGATCAATTCAGCTGAAACGACGACACCGATATTGTCGATACCAGACGGGATATGTTCGATTGAAATCCCGTGTTTTGCAAAAATACTCATTGCTTTCCAAATAAACCCGATTTCATCTGACATGTGTCGTTTGAACAAGGTGATCGAAAGAAAATCTTTCCGCCCGGCGATCCCAGTCAAGCCATTTTCTTTTTCGACTTCATGATTGGAGATTTTTGTGCCATGGTCATTCGGGCGATTCGTGTTTTTGATTTGGATCGGGATATCAGCTTCTTGGACAGGAAAGACCGCTGATTCGTGCAAGACATTGGCGCCCATATACGCCATTTCTCGTAATTCCCGAAAAGAAATCTCTTCAATGACTTTTGGCGAGTCGATGATTCTGGGGTCTGCCATCATGATGCCAGAAACATCCGTCCAGTTTTCATAAAGGTCGGCGTGTAAGACACTTGCTAAAACAGAACCCGTAATATCGCTGCCGCCTCGGCCAAGTAATTTTTCTTTTCCTGCTGGATTGGCACCATAAAATCCTGGCACGATCAACTTTTGCTGTTTTTGATACATTTCACGTACGGCTTCTTCTGTACGTGTAAAATCGATGCCGCCTTCATAATCGAAGTAAATCAGTTCACCCGCATCGGCAAAGCCATACTCTAAATATTCCGCCATCAAGCGGGCAGTCAAATATTCCCCGCGACTGACGAGATAATCGATCGTCACTTTTTCTTCTTTCAATTGTCTTTCGATCGTCGCTAGCTCTTTTTCAATGGGAAAATCAAGGGCTAACAGATCTCTGACTTGAATAAAACGTTCCGTGATCCGTTCCCATAATGGAGTCCAATCGACATTGTGCTGGAGGTATGCATGGATCAAATAGAGTAAATCCGTCACTTTATCATCTTCATCCGTTCTTTTACCTAGAGCAGAAACCACAACGACTTCTCGGCTAGGATCAGCTAGAACGATCTCACGGACTTTACGGAATTGTTCTTCATGAGACATCGAGCTGCCCCCAAATTTTGCTACTTTCATGCAAGGACCCCCTCTTGAAGAAGTGCCCGGGCGATTTGAACAGCGTTAGCTGCCGCTCCTTTGCGGATATTGTCTGCCACTGTATAAAAAAGCAGCCCATTTTCAACTGACAAGTCGCGGCGAATACGCCCAACATACACTTGATCGGTATCTTTCGCCAACGTACTCGTAGGATATTGGTGTTCTTCTAAGTTGTCGACGACCAAGATCCCTGGAAACTGCTGGAAGCAAGCACGGATCTGTTCCAGTGAAAATTCCTTTTCTAATACTACGGCAATCGAAACACCGTGACCATTTTCAATCGGTACACGCACACAAGTCGCAGATACTGGTAAATCTGGCTGATGCAGGATTTTTTTCGTTTCATTGATCATTTTTTGTTCTTCTTTAGTATAGCCATTTTCCATGGGACGATCGATTTCAGGGATGACCGTTTGACTGATGTCATGAGGATAAAAAGTGGCTGGTTCACCATTTTTGGTCGCCTGTAGATCAGCGATCCCTTGTTGACCGGAACCCGATACAGCTTGATAGGTCGTGTAGTTGACACGTGCCACACCGAACGTATTTTGTAACGCTTTAAGCGGTAAGACGGACTGGATCGTCGAGCAATTTGGATTTGCGATCAACGGATCTAACGCATGGTCCTCTAAATTTACTTCAGGCACGATCAATGGGATCGCAGGATCTTCTCGCCATGCTGAAGAATTATCGATGACTACCAAGCCAGCTTGACGTGCAATGGGACCAAATGTTTGAGATACGGATGCTCCAGCTGAAAAAAGCGCTAAATCATACCCAGAAAAAGAAGTCTCCGTCAATTCTTCGACCACATATTCTTTCCCCTTAAACACAGACAGACTCCCCGCAGAGCGTTTGGATGCTAAAAGCTTGAGTTTTCCTACTGGAAAATCGTACTCCTCTAATACTCTTAACATAGTTTGACCGACTAATCCCGTCGCTCCGACAATACAGGTATCTATTTCGCGCATGTTTTTCATCCTTTCTTTGTCTACAATTCTCGTAATGCTTCAATCAAGGCGGTATTTTCTTTGGTTTGGTCATCCTTTATTTTCAACACACGTGCAGGTGTCCCACCAACGACCGTCTCAGGTGCTACATCTTCTAAAACGACAGCGCCTGCTGCGACGACTGCATTTTTACCGACACGGACACCTTCGACGATGACCGCGTTCGCACCAACTAATACACCGTCCTCGATGATTACTGGCTGCGCAGAAGCTGGCTCGATGACCCCAGCTAACACAGCACCTGCACCGATATGACAATTCTTGCCGACAGTCGCACGTCCGCCTAAGATCGCCCCCATATCGATCATGCTATGCTCTCCGATCTCAGCACCAATATTGATCACAGCGCCCATCATGATCACTGCTTGATCTCCGATGGTCACTTGGTCACGAATGACGGCACCTGGCTCGATCCGAGCGTTGATGTCTTTGATATCCAATAAAGGAACTGCACTATTTCTTGCTGTTTGTTCAAGTTCGATCGCTAAGATTTTCTCCGCTTCTTTTTCTAAGACTGGTGCAATGTCTTTGTAATCACCAAAAACGATCGGACTATGCGCTTCACCAAATACTTTCGCGTTCGGAAACTCGATAGGTTCTGATACATTTAAATAAACTTTGACTGGGGTCTTTTTTTCTGCTGTCTGAATAAAACGAATGATTTCTTGTGCGTTCAACTTAGGCTCCTCCTCTAGGTTCAAATAAATCTTCTAATTGATATAAACCGGCTGACTGTTCGGTCAACCAGATGCTTGCCTGGACTGCCCCTTCCGCAAAAATGCGATTGGAAAAGGCCTCGTGTTTCACTGAAAGGACTTCATCTTTCGTTGCAAAGATGACTTCATGTTCTCCAGGAAAAGAGCCTGCACGCAGGCTATGGACGCCGATTTGTTGGTCTTCGCGTGGTTGATCTGTCCACTGATAGACCGGTGTCAAGTCTCTGACAGATTGGAGTGTTTCCACTAATCGCTTCGCTGTGCCTGAAGGCGCATCTTTTTTTTGACTGTGGTGTTTTTCGATCAATTCGATTTGCCAAGTTACTAAGTCTTGAGCAGCTTGTTTGATCAAGCGGTTCATCACCATGATCCCTAGTGAAAAATTGGCACTGTAAAGGACAGGGATCGTTTGCGCAGCTTCAGCGATTTGAGCGAATTGCTCTTCGGTATAACCGGTTGTGCCAATCACCAATGGTACACCATGTGTTTGACTATATTGTAAGATTTTCTCCAAACCATCAGGATGAGAAAAATCAATGATGACCGCCGGTGTCTGCTCGAACGTCAACGTATCCGTTGCTTGTAAGGATTGAGACAACGTCAATGGCTGGTGCTGATATTCTTCGGTGACTTCTGCAATTCGTTTGCCCATTTTTCCATTTCCAATGATCCCTATATTCATCTATTTGCCCCTCCATTTTCTGCTAATAAGGCGATCAACTGTTGCTTCTTTTCCTCGCCTAATGCGGTCAACGGCAAACGTAACGGCCCAGCTGGTAAACCTAAATAGTTCATCGCGGCTTTCACTGGGATCGGATTCGTTTCACTGAATAAGGCGTTGATCAACGCTAAATGGGTCAATTGTTTTTCTTTCGCTGAATGACTGTTTCCATTCAAGTAATCATGGACTAATTCATGGACTACTTTTGGCTGGATATTTGCCCAAACACTGATCACGCCGATGCCACCAATACTCAATACAGGCAAGATCAGATCATCGTTGCCGCTGTAAAGCGCAAATGTTTCATCAATCAGTTGTGCGACTTCCATCGTATAGGACATGTCTCCAGAAGCTTCTTTGATCCCAATGATTTGTGGATGCTTCGCTAATTCCGCTAGTACAGGGAACGCAATCGTCATTCCTGTTCGTGACGGTACATTGTATAAGATGATGGGTAACGAGGAAGCATCAGCAATCGTTTGAAAATGAGCGAGTAATCCTACATCGCTCGTTTTATTGTAATAAGGAGTAATCACTAATAATTGGTCTGCCCCTAGTTCAGCAAAGCGTTGGACTTTCTTGACCGTTTTCGCCGTTGCATTTGATCCTGCACCAGCAATCACCGGAATACGTCCATTGACTTTTTCAACAGTGAATCGTAAAATCTCTTCCTCTTCTTCGTCAGAAAGTGTCGGTGATTCACCTGTTGTTCCAAGGACAAGTAACCCGTCTGTTTGTTCGTTAAGATGAAAAGCAATCAACTGCTCCAATCCTCGATAATCTACTGCTCCTGTTTCCGTCATCGGTGTCACTAATGCAACAATCGATCCTTTAATCATGCCTCTACCTCCAAATTTTTGTGCCATTCATATGTGGCCGGTCCCGCCATCGTGATCGTTTCATCGCCAGAAATCTGTAAATCGCCTTGTTCCAAATGGATCGTGGCTTGTGATCCTGAGAGATAGCCTTGATCTCTTGCGACGACGTAAGCTGCACAACAGCCTGTCCCGCAAGCAAGCGTCCAACCGACTCCTCGCTCATACGTACGAACGATCAATTCTTCTTCATTGACAAATTGGACAAAATTGACGTTTGTTTTCTCCTTGAACATGGGGTGATGACAAAGCTTCTCTCCCATATCTTTCGATAATTCAGCGATTGCATCGTCAACAAAAACAACCGTATGGATCGTTCCCATGAATACACTAGTCAGTACCACTTCTCGATTGTCGACCGTCAGTGTTTGTTTGATGATAGGATCTGCTTGCTCCACCGCTACCTTCTCTGGGCGATAATCTGGCTCTCCCATATCAACCGTGCAATAAAAAGGATCTCGTGAATGGATCGTCACATGGATCATCCCAGCAAGAGTTTTGACCGCAAATTGGGTATCTTCAACCAATCGTTGGTCACTGACATAGTTTGCAAAACAGCGAATACCGTTGCCACACATTGGCGCACGACTACCGTCTTTATTGTAATAGATCATTTCTAAAGGCGTTATTTTGACCGCGATTAAACCGTCGGTATCGTAAGCAGTCGGTGCGCATAATTGCTCCGCCAAACGACTATAGTCGATCGTTTCATCATAATCTAAGAGAATAAAGTCATTGCCACACCCGTTGTATTTATAAATCTGCATAGACTTCTCCTCTCAATAGATCTGCATAAGTTTGTCGACGAACGACTTCTCGTGACACGCCATCTTTGACAAAAACGACAGCTGGGCGAAGCGCACGATTGTAGTTGCTGCTCATTGAATACCCGTATGCTCCTGTCGCATATACTGCCAAAAGATCCCCTGGTTCTGCGGGAGGTAACTGCGTTTCTTGGATCACGACATCGCCTGATTCACACATTTTCCCTGCAACCGTTACTTTTTCCGTTTTTTCAACGTCAAGTTTATTTGCCAGATCACAGGTGTATTCTGCTTGATAAAGCGCCGGACGAATATTATCGGTCATCCCGCCATCGACGAAATAATATTTTTTGTGCGGCGTTTCTTTGATATAGCCAACTGTATAAAGTGTCGTTCCGGCTTCGCCCACGATACTTCGCCCCGGCTCGATCAATAAGCGATCGATCGTCAAATTTTTTTCAGCTAATGCCTTTTCTGTATGCGTCACAAGATGCTTGACTGATTCTGCAATAGGCAACGGCGTGTCCGCTTCGGTATAGCGGATACCAAAGCCACCGCCTAGATTTAAAGAAAGTGGTTGTTGGAAATCTGCCAGATAAGTCACTAATTGATCGATTTCAGCTAACCACGCAGTCATATCAAAGATTTGTGAACCGATATGTGCATGGAATCCTTCCAAAGTAAGAAAGTCACTTTGCTGGATATGTGTGATCGCTTGTTGGCAAACTTCGCTATCATACAACATACCGAATTTAGAATCGATATGCGCTGTAACGATATATTCATGTGTATGCGCTTCGATCCCCACGTTCAATCGCAACATGATCTGTAGATTTTTCTGGTATTCGCGACTTAATTCTTCCAAGACTTCGACTTCCATCCCGTTATCCGCCACAAAATGCAGAATGTCATTTTCAATGGCATACCTTAACTCGTCGATCGTCTTATTGTTGCCATGAAAGTAAATCTCCTCGACAGGAAACTTCGCTTGTAAGGCAGTGTAGATCTCTCCACCACTTACCACATCTAAACCTAGCCCTTGCTCAGCGATCATCCGCAGCAATTCGACTGTTTGAAAGGCTTTAGAGGCATATAAGACCTTTGTTTGAAAAGAATCAGAATCAAAGTTCAGCTTAAACGACTTTATCGTTTCTTCCATCTTTTTTTCATCATACACATATAGGGGTGTTTGATATTCTTTTGCTAGTTGACTCACTGGAATTTCGCCGATCATTAATTCTGTCATTCTCATTTCCCTCTTTTCAAAAAATATTTTCTCATCAAATTGACATATCGTTAGATTATAATTTGAATTTTATTTGAATAATATTAAACAAATTTGTTTGAATTGTCTAGTTTAAATCGCTATTTTCTGTAAAAATGTTTATTTTTTCAATTTTATTGTATAACTCGCAACCTAAATAAAAAAACAAGTATTATTTTCACATGATTTTCTTAGAATGCACAAAAAAACTGACTATTGGTTTAGTCAGTTTCAGATTGTAGACAAAGTACTTATTTATAGTGCTTTGTCTTTTTTTATACGTTAAAATAAAACTATGAATTGGAGGTGTAACCCGATGCTCTCAAAACAAGATATGAGTAAGCGTGCACAGATGGGCTTTTTTGCTCTTGAGGACTTAGTTCCCCAAGACCATTTATTACGACAAATGGATCAGTTTATTGATTTTTCTTTTATTTACGATTTGGTAAAAGATAAATATGATGAAACCCAAGGACGGCCAAGCTTAGATCCCGTTCTTCTGATTAAGTTACCGATGATTCAATACTTTTTTGGTATTAAAAGCATGAGACAAACCATCAAAGAAATTGAAGTGAACAACGCGTATCGATGGTTTTTGGGGTTAGGGTTAGAAGATGCAGTTCCTCATTTTTCTACATTTGGTAAAAACTATACGAGACGGTTCAAAGGAACCACTACGTTTGAACAAATCTTTTATGAGATTTTAGCACAATGTATGACGGAAGGAATCGTTGATACCTCTGAAATTTTTATTGATGGGACGCATATTAAAGCACATGCGAATCGAAACAAGAAAGAATCCGTCGAAGTGATGGATCAAGCCTTCTTTTATACGGAAAAATTGACAAAAGAAATTGAAAAAGATCGAGAAAAACGCCTAAAAAAGCCCTTAAAAGAAACAAACGCAGGAACTAAAATGGCCATGAAAAAAACAAGTACTACTGATCCCGAAAGTGGTTGGTTTCATAAAGGTGAGCATAAAGAAGTTTTTGCATATAGCGCACAAGTGGCATGTGATAAAAACGGCTGGATACTAGGTTATACGACCCACCCAGGAAACTTACATGATAGTCGTACGTTTATTTCTTTATTTAAAAAGCTCAAAGGAGCTTTTACTTTAGATAAATTGATTATGGATGCTGGGTATAAAACGCCAGCAATCGCACAATTACTTCTCGAAGAAAATCTGACCCCTGTTTTCCCTTATAAACGACCAATGACGAAAGCGGGCTATTTCAAGAAGAACGACTATGCCTACGATGAATACTATGATTGTTATATCTGTCCTAATGATAAGATCCTCTCTTATTCGACAACCAATCGAAAAGGATATTTAGAATACAAAAGTAATCCAGAAGAATGTAAAAATTGTCCTGTTCTATCTACTTGTACAAATTCAAAAAATCATACAAAAGTCATCACCAGACATATTTGGGCGAAAGCAATCGAACGATGTGAGGAAATACGTCATCAAAGAAGTTTTAAAGACCTATAGAAAAAGAAAAGAAACAATTGAACGAATTTTTGGTACAGCAAAGGAATTTCATGGATTACGTTATACGAATCAAATAGGAATAGAAAAAATGCACATGAAAATTGGGCTTACTTTTGCCTGTCTAAATATGAAAAAACTAATAAAAATCAAAAAAGGGCGAGCAGGAAAGGGGTGTTTTTCTTTAGAAAAACAAAGAAATTTCTCTTTTATTCTTAAAATCGTACATATAAAAAAGACAAACCTCATTTTTACATAAGGTTTGTCTACAATCTGAAACTGACTATTGGTTTAGTCAGTTTTTTTGTCGTCCTTTATTCAACATCAATTGCTTACATAAATGGCTAAAAACATCAACGCCGCACCTAACATGACAAATAAATGCCAAATCACATGAGTGAATCTTCTGCTTTTCATACTGTAAAAGAGTGAGCCTACAGAATAAGCGATTCCTCCAGCAACTAATAGTAGCAAGCCAGTCAAATCGATATTCTGATAAAGCTTAGGTAATACAACGATGATCGCCCAGCCCATCACATTGTAGATGATCGTTGAAACTTTCGATACTTTATTTGTTTTCGTTAACGTCAAACATTTATAAATAATCCCGATCACTGCGGTTGCCCAGATGATACTAAGTAAGATCAGACCCGTCGTTCCTTGTACGACTAGGAGACAAAATGGCGTATAGGTCCCTGCGATCAAGAGATAGATCGAACAATGATCAAATACTTGGAACACTTTCTTTGCCTTCGTAAAAATCAGGCTATGAAATAAGGTCGAGGAAAAGAAAAGCAGAAAAAGTGAACTACCATAAATCGCAAAAGCGACATAATCTAAGGTCGTATGGGCTCGATCCATCAGCAGATTAAAGCAAAGCAGACTTAATAAGGCTGCGATCCCATGTGTCACTGCATTTAATACTTCATTGACGATTTGGTACTTTCGACTAAATTCTATCTCCATCTTGATCCACTCCGTTTCATTTGTTCTATTTCATTATACACGATGGATTTGCTGTTTACAAAAACTTTTACATCTAGTTTCTAAAACTATATCATTTTTTAAACACTTTTGTAAAATATTTTATCAGCATCACCAAAAATAGCAACAAAAGCACACTGATCAAGGCATTCACCCGTAAAAAGTTCGACCTTTTTGCTTGTTTTACTTTTGCTAATGAAGCCACTATCTCTTCTTGTTCAACAGCGATTCTGTGTCCGCGCACCAATAAACGGTGACTATTGATCATGTAAGGCGTACAAGTAACGAGGGTCACTAAATCTTGATTCTCTTGGATTTGAAGTGCTTCTGTCTCAGTAGGTGCTACAGTTTTGATTTGATCGACTTGATACGCAAGATACTGTCCATTGATTTCAATAAAAAAGCGATCTCCGATTCGTAATCGAGGCAAATCGGTGAATAATTTTGCCTGTGGCAAGCCTCGGTGGCTAGAAAGTACCGCATGTGTCGATAAGCCTCCGATGGGATAAGAGGTGTTTTCAAGTAAACATGCGCCTTTTTCCAATAATTTCGATGTCGTTTGATCAAAAATCGGCAAGTTGACATTGATTTTGGGGATCGTCAAAACACCAACGGTATGTGACGCAATATAAGATTTCAGAGATTTTTGATCTTCTTCTTTTTTTGTAGAGAATGGCTCTGCTTCTGGTAAGACTTCCTTTGACGCTAGCTTTTTATTTTTTTCAAGCATCTCCTTTTGCAAATCGGCAATCACTGATGCATGTTCAGCTTTTGCCTTTTTCTGATAGTTTTTGATGACTTGTTGATCGAGATAATCATTCAGCGTATCACTGACGAAAGGATAAGCTAAGCTGAGGACGCCGATAAAAAATACCGAGAGCATGATCAGATCTAACATACGTCTTTTCTTTTGCTTCATTTTATTCCCCTCAGCTATCCGTTTATTCTTTGTTTGAGATTATTCCGCTTTTTGTCTTTTCATCCAATAGATACCTACTATCGTCAGTAACATGACACCTAAACCAATATACAATGAAATCCCTTTGCCACCAGTTTCTGGTAAGGTTCCTTTGTGTTTGTTTGGTACTTTTTCTGGCGTAATCAATTCACCTGCAACCGCATAGGATTGCTGATCTACCTTAAAAGCAATTCGTTCAGTTAATTTCACATAATTGTTTGGTGCTTTTGTTTCTTCTAGATAATAAGTTCCATAAGACAATCCTGTGATATCAACTAATCCATCACTTGTTGACGTAAAAATCGTAGCTTCTTCCTGTGAAGTCGTCCAGGTCACTGCTTTTGTTACTGGATCAATGACTAAATACTTCGCTGTCGTTGCATCTTGATCACGTACCACAAACGAAGCCTCTGCTAGTGGTTTTACATCAGCTACTGCTCCATCTACTTTAATGAATCGTTTGCCACCTGTCAGTACTTCAACCGTTGGTGGTGTTTGATCTGTCGTATGCCCCGTATCAACATTTGCTTTATTGTTATACCCTTGCGCTGGTTCCGCTAATTGATTCAAATACATATAATAGACAAAGCGCAACGTACCGCCTGGAGTCAATGAAGGGATATACGTTGGATTAATTGCCACTGTAAAGCCATTGGTTTGTTCGCTGATCTGATAATTTTTAGGTGCAATCAACTGGTCACCATCATATAGAGCATAGCTTGTCTCACCTGTCGACTGGTTCATAAATGTTAATGCTGAATCATGGGTATCAATCAATTGGAAGGTGGTATACTTATTATCTGAACCTTCTTTATCCGCAATCCCAACAGGTATATTGACCTTTATTTCATAATTGATCGGCTCACCGATTGCTACATCTTGCCCATCCAATTGTGGTGTCGTTTTTTCTACGTTCGTCGTATCGTTTTTCACTGTGAGTTCAACTGGTGTTTGATTGCCGGCAACGATTGTAAATGGTGTCGTCGTCTGCTCCGTGATCATCGCCGCATTTTCAGGTGCTTTTACTTCCTCTAGCACATAATTTCCGACCTCTAAGCTGGTGACGAGCAATTGCCCTTGCTCTGCCTCTTTTTCAACAAAATCTTCTTCACCTATTTCATAGCTTTTTCCACTGACAAAATGTTTCGCCTTTGATTTGTCTGTCGTCCATGTATACATCCCTTGTGCTACGCTTTGGATATATTTTTTTGCTCCTGACTCTTCTTTGACGAGAATAAATTCTGCCCCGTTCAATGCTTCTCCTTCAGCAGAACCGATTTTTTTAACGTTCAGTGTCCCATTATTTTCAACGATATTTTTAGGATATAAATGGATCGTCTCGAGCTCTTCTGTTCCGTATCGGTAAGAGCCGTCTGCTTGTTTGATCAATTCATAGACTGGAAAAGCCACTACCATGTTCGCACTAGCAGTCACTCCTGATTTGGCTTCTTCTTCAATCACATAGACCGCATCTTTTCCAGCTTGCTGTTTAGGCAAGGAGAAAGAAAGATCGCCATTCGCGTTTGTAGTACCTGAAACAAGCGCTGTACCAGAAGTCTGTGATTGCACCAAAGTTTTTGCTTCTTCAATCGATGCTCCGTTTTTTCTTGCTTCAGCAAATGCTTCGGTCACATCATACACATGGAATGTGATATCAGCTAGTCCTTGATATTCATTGAACTCAGCCATTTCTTTCCCTGTATTTTGGATGTTTTGTACGGGAAAATCTAACATTTTCTTTTTGTGTAGCACTACTTCTGCTTCAGTTCCTTCAGCAAATACATGCTGGATCGGAAACAACGCAACCAACGAAAGTACTGAAATAAAACATAGTAATAATGATTTAAGATTTTTGCTATTCTTCATTCTTCTTACTCCTGTTCTTTTGATAAATAATGAAACTCCCTATGATCAATACACCACCAAAAATACCAACACTGATTTTTTCTTCATTTGTTCTAGGAAATAAAAAGGGAGTTTCTTTTTTCTTATTGGTGATTTTCAAGGGTTCGCTCGGCTGTCCGTTGATTGCATAAGACATGTTTTTGACGGTAAATGAGACAGCAGACGGATTTTTTTCATACCCTTTTGGTGCTTTGATTTCTTCGAGCAAATATTCTCCGTCTTCTAAGCCAGAGATGGAAAACAAGCCATTGCGATCAGACGTCAATGTTAGTGCACCTCTGGCTCGTCTTTTCCAATCATATTTTCCATCTTTCACATGAAGGTATTCTTCTTGTTGATTTTTGACCAAGAATAGCGCATCTTCCAGCGCCTGATATTCCTGATCTGCTGTGATTTTTTGAAACCACTTTCCTCCGGTTCGAATGTAAGTGCTTTGTACTAATGATTCAGTTCCGATATCTAATGTGGCTTGGTTGATGATTGGTTGATCGGCGATTGCTCCATCTAGTAATCGCATTTGATAGTCGACCTTTACAGTTTTACCAGCTAGCTCTTGCAAGTCTTGACCACTAAAGGCAAGGCTGAATCCTTGGCTATGACTATGGAGCGTAAGTTTTTTCAATCGTTTATTTTCACTGTAGACCTCTAGAGTTTCAGACAATAACTCCAATTCTTTCGCGGCATTGTCAGTAACGACACACGTTTCTTCAATTGCTATCTCCTCAGGAAACTGGATTTCCAATCGATAGCAAATACGCTCGCCAATTGAATAATCATTTTTTTCTTCAATTAGTTTTTTTCAAAGTCGATCGTAGATGCTTCCTGACTCAGCTTAGGGTAAAGATGAACTTCTTTTTGTGGGTGATCATCTGAATCATAAAGCGGTAAAACAATCACTAAGTTTTGCGTTTCCATTAAAGCGTCTGAAAAACAAGTAGTTTCATTCACTAAATAAACATTCCCTGTTTGATTGGTAGACTCACACAGGTCGAAGATTACTATGTCTTCACCTTTGTCGCTTGTTTTTGTCTGCTTTTCCATTAGAAATGAGCCAGCCGAGGTTCCTTGTCGGGCAATGATTTGTTGCGTTTCTTCAACCGTGAAACCTTTATTTCGTAATTGATAAAATGCCTTTGTCACATCATAAACGGCAAAACTTGCTTTTTCGTTCGTTTGTTTGTCCGATACAAGGTCGGCAGTATGAACAATCAATTGAACCCTCTCTTCTGTTTGAGCAGTACTCTTTGCAGACCCAATAATCAATAGAAACGGAAGCATCAACAAAAGCCAATATTTTTTACTCACTTGATATGCCCCCTCGATTGTTCATCAAAAAGTAAATGATGAATGAACCGATGGCACTTAGGCTTAGTAAAAGGAAACCAAGTCGGCCAGCTCCTCCTGTTTCTGGCAAAGGGATCAACGCCTGATTGGTGATTGCCAAATGAATTTGGTTATTTTTACTGCCACTTTGTAGTTGAACTTCTGTTGGTTCGCCAGCTACCGTCACTTTTCCATCTGTTTGGATAACAATTTGCAAAGGTTTCTCCAAGCCTAAATAACCTTCTGGCGTTTTGATTTCCTCTAATGTGTACTCCCCAGGTTCAAGGTTCTTAAAAACAAACGTATCGATTGCTGTTTCATCACTTGGTAATTCGCTTTGTCCAGTTGGACCAGATAATCTGAAAACTGCCCCTTTTAAAGCTTGACCTGTATCTGTTTTCTTTAGAATCGTTAAATCAAACGGTTTGATTTGATTGTGATGCGTCAATGTCCAAACTGCTGACTCTTCCACATTTTCTTCGTCATATATAATCGTTCCATAAGGATCAACTTTAAATGTGTAATTTCCTGGAACGGTATCGTAGCCACTCGGTCCTGCCGTCTCTACTAAGCGATAGTCTCCTGCTTTTTGTATCATGAATTCTGCCAATCCTGAGGACGAGGTCACTTCCTCTTTTAAGGTTCGATAGCTTCCAGTATCTTCTTTTAGTTGTAATGCAAAAGTCGCTCCTGCCAAGTTTACTTTTTGCTGGTCTTTTTCGGTGTACTTTCTGATCGCTACCGGAAGCTCTGAAAATGGATTTTCGATCGTCAATTGAATCACTTGATCAACAACTGTTGCTTTTTGATCATCTACTGTTACTTCTCCGGTTTTAGAAATAGTAATCGCCCATGTTTGCTTTTCTGCTTTTTCATGTCCAGCGGGTGCGCTAACTTCTGTCAATGTATAGGATTTTTCTTTTTCCAATCGTATCTCTTCTGGCAATGAATAGGTGCCATCCTCATGGTCAAGCAACTGGATATCTTTTCCTTCAATCGTTATTCGGAATACTGCTCCTTTTAAGGGGTGATCATCTGAGGAAGATGTCTTAATGATTTTTAAATCTAACGGAACAAATTGTTTCGTATTTTTCCAAGTTGTTGCATTGACTTTTTCTGAGTCGTAGCCTGGTACGTTTAATTCGTTCACAGCCTCATAATGAAATTCTTGTCCTTGATTGTTGTATTTTGGTAAGCTGAGCGTTTCACGACTTGCTTTATCGGTTTCTAACAGTTTGGTGATGTTCTTTCGTTCCCAAACATTCGTGTCATCCTTTTCAGGCTGACGCAGTTGCACATAGCCACTTTCCCAGCTAGACGGGGTAGTGACCCCTGTCCGTTTGATTTCATAGATCACTTTTTCTGGTCGAGTCGTCGTATCTTGATCAAACTCTTCCCACTCTTTGAAGAAACCAAGGGTAACACTTGGCGCTTTCGCTGACGGAACACCAAATTTTGCAATGTCATCTGAGTCAGACTTCGGCTGAAAAGTTGTTAGGCCGTTCATCTGATACCACTTGTCCGGTTCGAATGTTTTGCTTTCCGTTTGGAGTCTGACTTGATAGTGTAGTTGGAGTTCTTGCCCTTTTTCCAAATAGATCTGTTCGACTTGGATCGTTTGATCCTCGATCGTGAGAATAGGTTCAACGGACAGTGGACTTGTTCCTACACTTTTAACAGAAGCACTTTCTATTTCATAGACGAATGGTTCAACGATTGGATCAGTGATTTTCCCGTTAACAACTGTTCCGGAAAGTTGGACAGCCTTTTTAGCTAAATAATCAGCAATATCCGTAGACTCATTTGCGGATTCATAATATAGCGTACCGTCTTCACCACTGGAAACCATCTTCCGCATCCGGTTTTCTACTTCCTCTTTCGTGATACCTTCTGTTTCATCTCCGTGTAGTTGGATACCTAGACCATGGATTTCGATCCCTCGTTGTTTCAGTGCCATGGCTTCACCGATCGTGGCTGTAAATGTCGAATTGATCCAACGCCATTGGAAATTTTGATCTTTGACTGGTACGAGATAAGGTAGGGAAATTTTTGAAGTATAGTCGGGGTGATCGACATGATCGGTAAAACTTGCGCCATAATAACTCCCGTCTTCTTCAGTCACCACACTGGCTACTTGATATGAACTTGTTGGAACACCGTCTGTTAGTAAAACGATTACTTTTTTATGGCCATTTTGCTCCGATAACATCTCACCTGCTTGACGTAGTCCATTTTGAGTAAACGTACCACCACTTGTTGTCGCTGGCGTTGCTGCTTTGATCTCTTCTTTAACAGAATCAAATCCTGCGATAGGGATCGAGCGGTTCGCGTACCCTTCACTGGAAAAACCAACGTATCCTAAATTGATCTTTTCCGTCACTCCACTTTCTGTTAACGTATCAACAAACCGGTCAATCCCATTTTTTACCTCAACAATACGGTTCTCCTCATTCATACTACCCGACCAGTCAACGACCAATACAACATCCATTGGAGTGATATTTTTTTGGGTATTTCCTCGAACATTCAGGTACAGATCAAATAACCCGGGTGTGGCTGTCTCGTTAGCAAATTTTCGGATAGCGTAATCGGCTTCTTCTTTTTCCCCACCGTATTCGATATAAGAATTGGTCAGATTCGTTGGATTGCCGTCCCATTTAGTCAGCCCATCCCATTGCGCTTGTCCTTGACGATTCCCTTGATGATTTCGGACATTCTCACTATTCTTAGGTTGCCACATCGCTTTCGGATAGGTTCCTTGCTCATCTGTGGTATATTCCGGTTCGATCGTCGGCAAACTTTTGCGATTACTTTCTCCATCAAATAATTGTGGTTGATCAAACGGCCGATATTCTTCTTTGGGTGCGGATGAATCATCTGTTGTATCTTGAATTGTAGAAGAGCTCACGGTTTCAGATGTATCTTCACTTGTTTGTGTAGTTTTCTGCTTCTCGCTATCTATAGAAAAAGAATAAGAAACTGCTTCGGCTAAAAGAAATTGACCTGTTTTTTCTTCAATCTGGATATTGAGTTGAAAATCTTTACTTGTATCCGGTAAATCGATCGTCCATTCTTTTTCAACCACGCCTTGTGAAAAAGCACTACCTACCCATATTTGTTGTTCTTCATCCTTATATTCTTGGTATTCCTGAGAAATAGAAGAAGTAAGCAAATTATTTTCAGGTACATCACTCGGATGTAATTGGAACAGAAAACGCCTTTCTTGATTTTGCTCATTCAGTCGATAAGAAATCGTCAGCTGTTGCCCAGATTGCTTGAGATTTACTTCTCCATATTCATTCTTCAGTACCTCTACCACTCCTTCTTCATTTGCTGCTGCAATCTTTACTTTTTGAGAATATAAATAGGCAATGAAGAATAACGATAAAAGAGTGCAAATGACAAGATATCGTCGCTTTTTCATTTATGGATACCTCCTTAGAAAAACTTTAAAATCCAATTAGATAATATAAAAAAAAGAAAAGATTCACTAATTTTTCCAGATCTCTTCTCTTCGGTTTCTAAATGTTCATTTATAGTTATTTTAAATCGATATCCCTTTTTTAAAATGATTGAACGAATAATGTCCATACGTTATTTAAATCCTTCCACTCTCTCTTTTCTCTCAAAAATCACACCTGTTGAATGATAAATTTGAGACAGCTCCACTTAAAAAATTTCTAAATCCTCTATTGTTTTTTTAGAAAATTGAGACAAGTATTTACAACCGAATTTAAATAAGGTATTAATATTAAAAACAAAAAAGAAGGTGACCAATTGATTGAAAAAATTTTATTAGATGATCATGCCAGAACAAAATTAAGTGTATACGGTAAGTTGATGACATTATCACCAGGTGAATATAGCATGGATGATGTGCGGGAAAACTTAGATTTTCATTTTAGTGCCGTTCGTTTTAAAAAAATCTTATTTGCCATACAAGAAGATTTAGAACAATTCACTGAAATCAAACTGTTACATAGTAAAAACAAGTTATCCATCAATGAACAACTTGTTCAATACACCCAGTATCAACACTACCTTTCTACAGAAAGCGTTCCTTATAAACTATTGATCAGTCTTCTGACAGAACAAGACAAAGACCTTGCTGATTTTTGTAATCGCCACTTTATCAGTCGTTCGACCTGTTTTCGGCAAACTAAAAAATTAGCTGAATATTTGAAAGAATATCAAATCAACTTGAACTTATCGAATCTTACCTTGTCCGGATCTGAGATGTTGATTCGTATCATCTTTTTTAATTTCTTTTGGTTTGTTTCATTAGGGGAAAGTTTGGACATCCTTCCCTTTAGTCAAGAAGTCACTGCGCTGATCTATAAGCATGAAGAAGATTACCATAAGAACAAGTTTGATCTTGGAAAGAAGCAAGCGAGTCTTCACTGTTTGATTTGTTTGACTAGGATCAAAAATAACCATTCGACTGACATTTATAAATTAACAAGAGATTCTTTTATTCCAAGCGGAACAAACATTGACTTCTTTTACGATTTCTTCAAGTTCGCAAATGTTCGTTTAGATATCTTAGAAGTAAACTCGTTGTTCTATTTGTTTTATTATTGGCCGTTCCTTACTTCCAACCAAGATATTCGAATGTCGATCATCCAACATTCCTATCACCAACCAAATAATGAAGTCAAGGATCTTTTAGAAGAGTTCCAGAACCATTGTCAGACATTTATTGGTACATTTCATTTTGAAAAGGAACCCGCTTTGTATTTGAATCTTTACCTTTCTATCGGTAATTTTAGTTTGTTTAGGCAAAAAATCCCTTTGACCACGTTATTTATCTCTTCTTATATTCAAGATAAGTATCCACTTTTACGTATCTTGACCATCAAAATCGAAGGCTTTTGGAAAAAAATTGCTCAACGAAAGAATTACACATGGCTGAAAGCATGTATCAGTGAATTAGCTTTTATCCAAGCGTGTTTACTTTATCCGTATTATTCAGAAATCGATGAGAATTATAAGTTGAACGTTGGTTTCATCAATGTTTCAGAGCATTTGATTTCCGCTGAGATCTTGAATCTAGGCAAAAAGATTCCCTTTGTCGATATCGAGCAGCTAACACTGCCGATCACTGAAGAATATGACTTTTTTATCTTCGGCTCCCCACTACTGATTCCTAAAGGGCTTGATCCTTCTAAATATACGGTCCTTGACTTTTGTCATTATAGTGACTTTGAGACAGAGCTGTATCAACGTCTACTAGAAGTCCATCATCTCAAGTTGCAAACGTTGTTCTCCGATTGATTTATCTATGTAAAAAAAGCTTTTAAGCACGATGCTTAAAAGCTTTTTGGCTATACTCGATTATTTCGCACGTTTTACGTATGAACCTTCTGCTGTATTGATTTCTAATAATTCATCCGTTTCGATGAAGTCAGGAACGTTGACTACTAAGCCTGTTTCCATTGTTGCAGGTTTACCAGAACCAGTAACTGTCGCACCTTTGATCGATGGTTGTGTATCAACAACACGCAACACAACAGTTGTTGGTAATTGAACACCGATTACTTCGCTACCGAAGAATTGGATTTTTACTTCCATGTTTTCTAAGATGAATTTCATTTCTTCAGCAACAGTTTCTACAGGGATCTCATATTGTTCATATGTTTCTAGATCCATAAAGAATGCTGTGTCATCCATTGTATATAAGTATTGGACTGGTTTTGTGTCGATGTGCGCTTTTTCGAATTTTTCATCTGGTCTTAAAGTTGTGTCATAAGTTGCGCCAGTACGAACATCTTTCAGTTTCATACGCATCACAGTATTTCCTTTACCAGGTTTGTGATGGCTTGCATCTATTACTTTGATCAATTTTCCGTCTTGGACAAATGTCATTCCGGCTTTTAAATCGCTTGCTGAGATCATTATTTTTGCTCCTTTTTATCTTAATCATAATCACCCTTATTGTATCAGACAAACGTTGATAAGACTAGAAAATTATTGTTTTTGAAATTTTACTCTTTGACTTTCTTGTTTATTCATGCTATTTTTAGTTAAATCACTATTGGAGGGATAAACATGGCGATCAATTACTCAAAACAATTGAAGTATTGTTGTTGTATGGTGTGTAAAAACAGCATACTGTTTGCCATGTCTATTAATTGCCCTTCATAGTTGAACGAAAGATCTCTTTCTGTCGTGAAAGTGTTTTCTTTCTTAGTCTTTCAATTTATGATCTTACAAGGAGCTGATTAATTAGTCAGCTCCTTTTTTATTTTACTTTTTGGAGGTTTGGATTCGTGATCATCTCATCAATTACTGAAGCAATCGGGCATACGCCCATCTATCAATTTACTGCAAAAGATTTTCCTATGCCCAAAGATTCTGTGATCTATGCAAAACTGGAATACTTGAATCCTGGCGGCAGTATCAAAGATCGTTTAGGTTTGTATTTACTATCCTCTGGGCTTGAAAGCGGAAAAATCGATCAAGATACAACGATTATCGAACCGACTGCCGGAAATACAGGAATCGGTTTAGGCCTGGCAGCTTTAAAATTCAAGCTAAAAACAATTTTTGTCGTACCAGAAAAATTTAGTATCGAAAAGCAAAAAATCATGCAAGCGCTAGGTGCAACGATCGTACACACACCTACCGAAGAAGGAATCGTTGGTGCTATTGAAAAAAGTAAACAATTAGCTTCTGAGATCCCAAATAGTTACGTACCCTTGCAATTTGAAAATCCAGACAATCCAGCAACCTATTATCAAACATTGGGACCCGAACTCATCGAAGAATTAGCTGGAAATATCGGCAGCTTTGTTGCTGGAATCGGCAGTGGTGGTACATTTGCGGGAACAGCAAAATTTCTAAAAGAACGTATCCCTGAACTTCGTTTGATCGGTGTGGAGCCAGAAGGATCGATCTTGAATGGCGGGCCTTCACATGGACATGAGATTGAAGGAATCGGTGTTGAATTTGTTCCACCGTTCCTCGATGATTTGCCAATTGATCAGTTTGAAACCATTTCTGACGCCGAAGGATTTGCTTACACCCGTCAACTTGCAAAAGAGCATGGCTTGTTAGTAGGCAGCTCAAGTGGTGCCGCTTTTGCAGCAGCCTTGAAAGAAGCGCAACGTCTACCAAATGGTCAGGCAATCCTCACCATTTTTCCAGATACATCAGACCGTTACTTATCGAAAAATATTTATCTGTGAGCAATCATCCAAACAATAAACTTAATGAAGAAATTGGAGGAAACATTTATGCATATTCAAACAAAACTTATCCATGGTGGTATTAGTGAAGATCCAACAACAGGAGCAGTCAGTGTGCCGATCTACCAAACATCGACTTATCGTCAAAATGCGGTAGGACAACCTAAAGAATACGAATATTCACGTTCAGGTAATCCAACACGTTTTGCTTTAGAAGAATTGATCGCAGATTTAGAAGGTGGCGTTCGTGGCTTTGCATTTGCCTCTGGCTTGGCAGGAATCCATGCCGTATTTTCTTTATTTCAATCAGGCGATCATATCCTTTTGGGTGATGATGTCTACGGAGGAACTTTCCGCTTATTTGACAATGTACTCACAAAAAATGGCTTACAGTATACTATTGTCGATACAAGTAATCTTGCACAGATTGAACAAGCGATCCAGGAAAACACAAAAGCATTGTACCTAGAAACCCCAAGTAATCCCCTACTAAAAATCACTGATTTGAAAGCAGGAGCAGAAATTGCAAAAAAACATGATCTATTAACGATCGTAGATAACACATTTGCTACACCTTACTTCCAGAAACCTTTAGAATTGGGCGCAGATATCGTTTTACACAGTGGAACGAAGTATCTAGGTGGGCATAGTGATGTCGTTGCTGGCTTAGTAACGACAAATGATCAAGCATTGGCGGACCAAATCGGCTACTATCAAAATGCAATCGGTAGTGTGTTAGGCCCACAAGATAGTTGGTTGATGCAACGTGGCATCAAAACGCTAAGTGTCCGAATGGAAGAACACCAAAAAAATGCCTTTGCAGTAGCTGAATTATTAGCGAACCATCCCGAAGTCGAAGCAGTCTATTATCCTGGACTAACTACTCATCATAATCACGAGATCGCCAAAGAACAGATGTCCGGCTATAGTGGAATGGTTTCATTTACTTTGAAAAACGATGCGGATGCTATTCCTTTTGTGGAATCATTGAGATTATTCATTTTAGCTGAGAGTCTAGGAGGGGTAGAAAGTTTAGTTGAAATCCCTTCTGTCATGACGCATTCTTCTGTTCCTAAAGAAAAGCGTGAAAAAGCTGGGATCAAGGATGGACTGATTCGTTTATCTGTTGGAATCGAGTATGCCCAAGATCTTTTAGATGATTTGACGCAAGCATTTGTACAAATGAAAAATCACTGATTCACCTTATCCAGAAAGAATCGAAAAAAATCAGTCAGTTTTATACACCTTCCCTTCAATTAGTGTTAGAATTTAAATAAATCAACTAATCTTTTTTGAGGATTTCTATTTTCCAAAAAAGAGACAATAAGTGAGTTAGGAGTAATTCAATATGAAAATGAATGTCGAAAGTTTTAATTTAGATCACCGTAAAGTGAAAGCACCTTATGTCCGTGTAGCCGACCGCAAAACAGGTGAACATGGCGATTTGATCATCAAATACGATGTGCGTTTCAAACAACCAAACAAAGAACATATGGATATGGCTGGTTTACATTCTTTAGAACATTTAACTGCCGAAAACATCCGTAATCATGCAGATTATATCGTCGACTGGTCACCAATGGGCTGCCAAACAGGTTTTTATCTAACTGTCATCAACCATGAAAATTATGACGAGATCTTAGACGTGTTAGAAAAAACGATGGAAGATGTGCTACAAGCAACAGAAGTTCCAGCAAGCAATGAGATCCAATGTGGCTGGGCTGCAAACCATACATTAGAAGGTGCGCAAGCTTTAGCTCGCGAATTTTTAGCAAAACGAGATGAATGGTCAGACGTTGGCGTATAAATAGACGCTTAGCTTATTTTAGAATAACGGAAATGAAGCCAAAAGAAGGCTACATTTTCTAGATATAAACCGTAAAAGCAACAAATAGCGTGGCCTATTTTTAGCTTTTGCGGTTTAAATTTAATCATTTTTATACTAATTTGAGTTTAGCAAGAAGCAAGCTACTGCTATCACTAGTTTACGAAGGAATAACGTTTAAAGGAGGAAATAATCGATGAATATTTACGATTTTGATGTCACATTAGAAGATGGTACAACTTACTCATTGGATAAATACAAGGGACAACCAATGATCATCGTCAATACTGCAACAAAATGTGGTTTAGCTCCACAGTTCGAACAGTTGGAGGAACTTTATCAGACCTATCAGGAAAAAGGCTTAGTCGTGTTGGGCTTTCCTTCGAATCAATTCAAACAGGAAGTCTTTTCTGCAAATGATGCTGCCGAGGCCTGTCGCACAACTTATGGCGTCACATTCCCTATGCATCAACTAACAGTGATCAATGGGGCGGATGCTGATCCTTTATTTGATTACTTAAAAGAACAAGCACCGGGGACCTTGACTCCAGCAATCAAATGGAATTTCACAAAATTCCTTATTGATAAAGATGGGCAAGTCATTGAACGTTTTGCGCCAAAAACTTCTCCCTTAAAAATGAAAGAATCAATCGAAGCGATTATTTAATCAATAATAGAGTGATCAACTTTTTCGGATTTAAAAAATAGCTTCATTTTCATTTTGAGAAACAACTACCATTAAC